>JBAZMN010000114.1:0-5898 GCA_041649735.1 Opitutaceae bacterium
AGCCGAGCCGCGTTTCCGCCGAGGTGATGAGCTCCTCGCGGATGCAGTCGATCGGCGGGTTGGTGACCTGGGCAAAGAGCTGCTTGAAATAATCGTAGAGCAACCGCGGCTTGTTCGAAAGCACGGCCAAGGCCGCGTCGTTGCCCATGGAACCCACAGCCTCCACGCCGTCGCGGGCCATCGGGGTCAGGAGGATGCGCTCGTCTTCGTGGGTATAGCCAAAGGCAATCTGCCGCTGGAGCAGTGTTGCATGATCCGGCGGCTGCACATCCGGCGCGGCCGGCAGGTCATCAAGATGCACCAAGTGCTCATTGAGCCACTGGCGATATGGACGTTCGGACGCGATCTTCTGCTTGATCTCGGTGTCATCGATGATGCGACCCTGCTCAATATCCACCAGGAACATGCGCCCCGGCTGCAGCCGGCCCTTGAGGAGCACGTTTTCCGGCGGCACGTTGAGCACACCCGCCTCTGACGCCATGATGACAAGATCGTCCTTGGTGACGTAGTAGCGCGAGGGACGCAGACCATTCCGATCGAGGACCGCGCCGATCTGTTTGCCATCGGTAAAAGCGATGGAAGCCGGGCCGTCCCACGGCTCCATCAGGCAGGAATGATATTGATAGAAAGCCCGGCGATCGTCGTCCATGCTCTCGTGGTTGGACCACGGCTCGGGAATCATCATCATCATCGCGTGCGGAAGCGAACGGCCGGCGAGCACAAGCAGTTCGAGGGTGTTGTCGAACATCGCCGAGTCGCTGCCATTGGGATCGATGATGGGAAGCACCTTCGACATATCCTCGCCAAACGCCTCGGAGACGAAGAGCGCCTCGCGCGCGTGCATCCAGTTGATGTTCCCGCGCAGCGTATTGATCTCGCCGTTGTGCGCGAGATAACGGTAGGGATGGGCCCGGTTCCAGCTCGGGAAGGTATTGGTGCTGAAACGAGAATGGACCAACGCCAGCGCGGACTCCATCGCCGGATTCTGCAGATCGGAGAAGTACTCCTCTAGCTGGGTCGTCAGCAGCATGCCCTTGTAGACAAATGTCTTGTAGGAGAGGCTGCACAGGTACCAAAACTCCGCGCCATCAAGGGTGGATGCGCGGATCTCGTTGTGGGCGCGCTTGCGAATGATGTAGAGCTTGCGCTCGAACGCCATGTCATCTGTCAGTGCCGGATTGCGGCCGATGAAAATCTGGCGGATCGACGGCTCGCAGGACTTGGCCGTCTCTCCGAGCGAGGAATTATCGGCCGGCACGGTCCGCCAGCCAAGCACGGTCTGGCCCTCTGACTGGATGATCTGCTCGAAGCGCTCCTCCAGCCGCCGCCGCTTGGTGATGTTGCGCGGGAGAAAGACCAGCCCACTCCCATATTTCCCCGACTCCGGCAATGCAATGCGGGCTTTCTTGCACACCTCCTTGAGAAACGCATGCGGCATTTGCATTAACACCCCCGCACCGTCACCAGTGTTGGGCTCGCTGCCGCTGGCACCCCGATGATCAAGGTTCTTCAGTACCTGGAGTGCTTGCCGCAAAATCTGGTGCGACGGACGGCCTTTCATGTCCACAACGAAACCAACGCCGCAAGCATCGTGCTCAAACCATGGGTCGTAAAGGCCCTGCTTCGGCGGCAGTCCCGGCCACCGCGGAAGGGAAGCACCTGTACTGTCACTTCTATTGTTCATCTTTTCGGATACCGTGTAGCGTTAACCGTCGGGTCAATGGTAAATTAAACTCCCAACCCCGGGAGCAAGATCCGGGGCGGCTTTCGTGGCGTGGTGAGCCTCATTGACCGTGGGGATCAAGTTGGGCGGATGATTAAACTTGGTGATGGACGCACAAAAAAGAGCCGGTCGCGCGGTGCGTGAGCCGGCCCTGTAAAACTAAGATGGTTTTGACTAGGTTGGCTCGTCAGAAGAACCGGATGGTTTTGGTTGCCATTTTCGCATTTTTCCCCTCCCCGCAGCCGGCGTTGGTTGGCTCGTCGGTCTGAACGCCGTTGGGCTCGACGAGATTATTAGCGAGAAGGTAGTTCTCGACCTCTTCGCCGGAAATGTCGGCCAGCATCACACCGTCGATCTCGACACAGGGGGAAAGAGGCTGACCTGACTTGCGCACCATCTCCTCGTAGTTAGCGCGATCGTTGAGGATATCAATGTCCTCGAACTCGAGATTGAACTTGCGCATGACGGCCCGTACACCGCGGGACCAGCCGCAGTGCGGTTTCAGGTATGCCTTGATCTTCATGTGGGAACAATGCCGGGAGGCAAAGGCGGCGCAACTTATAGGTGCGATTTCTGCGCAATCAAGAGAAAGGTTCAGCTTTTTTCCAAGCGATTCCCACATCGTTTGGCTCCTGAAAACCTGCGCCCCTGAGTTTTGCCTAGCGGCACCCCACCCTTTCGGCTAAACCCCGCCCATGAAAGTCCTCGTGACCGGCGCCGCCGGTTTCATCGGTTTCCATGTCTGCCAACGGCTCGCGCGCTCCCGAACGTGCGAAGTGCTGGGGGTGGACAACCTGAACGAGCATGCCTCCGGGGAATTGAAGCGCGCCCGTCTTGCGGAGCTGGAGAAACTGGAGGGTTTCCGTTTTGTTAAGGCCGACTTCGCTGATATGCCGGCGTTCGGCGGTATTCACGAGCATTTCCGGCCCGATTACATGGTGCATCTTGGCGCACAGACCGGGGTACGCTACAGCCTCGAAAATCCGGCCGCCTACGTGCACAGCAATCTTGACGGCTTCGCCAGCGTGCTTGAAGCCGCCCGGCGACGCCCCCCCAAGCATCTTGTGTTCGCCTCGAGCAGCTCGGTTTACGGGTCGAGTGCCCAGGCGCCATTCCGCGAAGAGGACGATGCGGGGCACCCGCTCTCATTTTACGCTGCAACCAAAAAGGCCAACGAAGCGATGGCCTACAGTTATGTACACATGCACGGTCTGCACATCACCGGACTGCGCTTTTTCACGGTCTATGGACCTTGGGGACGCCCGGATATGGCGCCGATCCTCTTTGCCCGTGCCATTTGCGAAGGCACGCCGGTCCGGCTTTACAACCATGGCCGCTATCGCCGCGATTTCACCTATGTCGATGATATTGTGGAAGGTGTGCTCAAGGTTCTTCTTTTTCCGTCGGCGGAAAAATCCACGCCCAGGTGGCAGATATTCAACGTCGGCCACAACCGCCCCGTCGAAATGGGTACCTTTGTGCAAATGCTCGAAACATTTCTCGGCCGGAAGGCACAATTGGAGCTGCTGCCGCCACTCGCAACCGAGATGCCTGAAACTTGCGCCGACCTGACACGCATTCGGGTCGCTGTGGGTTATGAACCCAAGGTTTTGCTTGAAGAAGGCCTGCGCCGGTTTGGTGAGTGGTTCAAGCGTCATTACGGCTACGCATAAGGCTCTTGAGATTTCGAGTGGGAGAAGACGTGACCGTACCCACCCGGCAGGATCTGCATTTTTATTTTCATTTGCGCCAACGATGCTTTGAAGGGAAACTTCCGTAAGCATGCACTTGCCTTGTTTTCGACTCCGGGCGTAATTATTTCCACAAATAAAATATATTCCATACACTATAAAAACCATGTCTAAAGCCACGCCTGCTAAAACTACTCCCGCTCCCGCCCGAGCCGAACCGATCGACCGGGCCAGCGATCCGGTGCATATCAAAAACATCGAGCTGGCCGTTTCCGCCATTACCAAGCAATTCGGCGAAGGATCCATTATGCGCCTCGGCAGCGCGACCCGTATGGTGGTTGATACCATTTCCACGGGTTCGCTTGCCATCGACCTCACCCTCGGTGTTGGCGGCCTGCCTCGCGGGCGCATTATTGAGATCTTCGGGCCCGAGTCGTCGGGCAAGACCACCTTGTGCTTGAGTGTTATCGCCGAAGCCCAGCGGCGCGGCGGCCTCGCCGCCTTCATTGATGTCGAGCATGCCCTTGATCCCAAATATGCGCGTACGGTCGGCGTGAAACTTGATGATCTGCTCGTCTCGCAACCCGACAGCGGTGAAGATGCGCTCAATATCGCCGAAACGCTGATCCGTTCGAATTCCATTGATGTCATTGTCATCGACTCCGTCGCGGCCCTCGTGTCGCGGGCTGAACTGGACGGTCAAATGGGCGACGCCACTGTCGGTGCGCAAGCGCGCCTCATGAGCCAAGCTATGCGCCGTCTGACATCGGTCGTCAGCAGGACCAAGTGCGTTTGCATCTTTACCAACCAGATTCGCGAGAAGATCGGCGTCATGTTCGGTAACCCCGAAGTCACGCCCGGAGGCCGCGCGCTGAAGTTCTTTTCCTCACTGCGTATCGATATCCGCCGCAAGGACCAGCTCAAGACACCTGAAGGCAGGGTCGTCGGCAACCGCACCAAAATCAAAGTTGTAAAAAACAAGGTCGCCCCACCCTTCACAGAGTGCGAATTCGACATCATGTATAATGAAGGCATCTCGCGTACAGGCTCGCTGCTTGATTTGGGTCTCGAGCACAAGATCCTCGAGAAGAAAGGTGCGTGGATCGCCTACAACGGTGAGCTGATCGGTCAAGGGCGTGAAGCAGCCAAGGAGGCGTTGGCCAAAAGTCCCGACCTGGCAGCTAAAATCACGACTGATATCCTCGCTCGCGTGAACGTTACAGGTGGGACCGAAATCACGGGCGGCGCCCGGGTAGAGTAAACCGCAGTCCAATCAGACCGATTTCACCGCGGTCCTCCTCGGCTCGGATTCGCTTTGCCTTCAGCGGCAGCCTCGTTTGGGTGGGCGGCATGGTGTCTGCCGCCGAGACAATTGCCGCACTAGCCACGCCCGCGGGCACATCCGCCCTTGCCCTCGTGCGGGCAAGCGGACCGCTTGCCGCAGGACTTGTGCGGGCAATTTCCCGTGAGACCCCTGTGCCACGCCAAGTGCGTCACGGTGATTATTATGACCAGGGCGGTAATCTTATCGACGATGTCATTTATGTGTTCTTCCAAGCACCGCATTCTTACACTGGTGAGGATCTTTTTGAAATCAGCTGCCATGGTAACCCATTTATAATAAATAAGATACTAGGTGATCTCTATCTTCGAGGTTGTCGACCAGCAGAGCCAGGCGAATTCACAAAGCGAGCCTTCCTCAACGGTCGTATCGACTTGTGCCAGGCTGAAGCAGTGATGGATCTCATTCAGGCCAAGAGCGAGCGGGCGCTCCTGGCGGCTAATCAGCAACTCCGCGGTGCACTGGGACGATGCATGCAGGAGATGACCGATCAACTCATCGATTTGCTCGCGCGGGTCGAAGCCTACATCGACTTTCCGGACGAAGATCTGCCGAGTGAAGATCGCACCAACCTATTGGCCGGGGTTCAGCAACTTGCTTTGGCGACAGCCCGACTCCTGGCCACGAACCATTATGGCACAATTCTGCGCGACGGCTTGAAGACCGTCATCCTCGGAGAACCCAACTCCGGCAAAAGCAGCCTGCTCAACCGCCTCGTCGGACACGAACGCGCCCTCGTAAGTGCTGAGGCAGGAACAACGCGTGATTACCTCGAAGAGCGCATCACCCTTGGGCCGTACTGTATCAGATTAACCGATACCGCCGGCCTGAACCCCCACCCCTCGTCACTCGAGAAACTTGGCATGGCAAAAACCCTGGAGCGGACCGCCGAGGCAGATCTGATTATGCTCGTCCTTGATGCCACCCGCCCCATGCCCCCCCTCCCCGGAGAAGTCCAAGCCCGCCTCACGCCGCAGAGCAGCCTTGTTGTAATCAACAAGATTGACCTCGTCTCGATCGACCCCCTCCCGGAGGTGCCAATATCGTTGCCCATAATGAAGACTTCAGCTTTGACTGGAGCCGGGTGCGATGAGCTCGTCTCGGCAATCGTTCAACGTGCCGAATCGTTCCGCGTGGAACAA
>JBAZMN010000115.1:0-5892 GCA_041649735.1 Opitutaceae bacterium
GGAGGCTTCGACGGTCTATGAGACGGCACCCGTCGGCGTGGTCGACCAGCCGATGTTTCTCAACCTGGTGGCCGGGATCGAAACGACGCTTGCGCCGGAGGCGCTGCTCAGTCTGCTGCACCGGCTCGAGCAGGCCGCCGGCCGCCGCCGGGAGCGGGAGCAACGCTGGGGGCCGCGCCCGCTCGACCTCGATCTGCTGCTCCATGAGGGCGAGACGCGCGCCGGGCCGGACCTGGTCCTGCCACACCCGCGGATGTGGGAGCGGGCGTTTGTCCTGGTGCCCTTGCGCGAGCTGATCGAACGGTCCGGGCGATTTCAGAGGCCTGTGTGGGCGGAGGTGCGCGCCCGGCTGGTCGCGATCCCGGCGGCAGCGGCTGTGATTCGCTGGACGCCTCCGCCGGCTTGAAACCGGTTGCCTTCAAACCTGCGGCCTTCGAAGCTGCACCACGTTCATGCCCGGGCATTTCACCCTGCTCAAAAACGATCCGGCCACCGCCGCCCGCCGCGGCCGGCTGACCACCCGCCATGGGGTGGTGGAGACACCCGTCTTCATGCCGGTAGGCACCCAGGGGACGGTGAAGGCGGTCACGCCGGTGCAATTGCAGGAGATCGGCGCCCAGATCATCCTCGGCAACACCTACCACTTGAACCTGCGGCCGGGTTCCGAACTCATCCGCGACCTGGGCGGACTGCATGCCTTCATGGGATGGAATGGCCCCATCCTCACCGACAGCGGGGGGTTCCAGGTTTTCAGCCTGGCCAAGCTGCGCCGCGTGCGCAATGAAGGCATCACCTTCCAGTCGCATCTCGACGGCGCGACCATTTTTCTCGGGCCGCGCGAGGTCATGGCCATCCAGCGCAACCTCGGCTCCGATATTGCCATGGTGCTGGATGAATGTCCGCCCTGGCCCTGCGCACGCGACGCCTGCCGGCAGGCGGTGGAACGCAGTCATCGCTGGGCCCGCAAATGTCTGGCCGCCGCGCATGAAAACGGATTCCTCGCCGCCGGTCACCATGTGTTTGCCATCGTCCAAGGCTCGACCTTCGACGATCTGCGGCGCGAGGCGGCGGAGACCCTCGGGGCGCTGGATTTCCCGGGCTATGCCATCGGCGGCGTGAGTGTGGGGGAGCCCGAACCGGAGATGCTGCGGCAGGTGGCCGCCACGACGCCGCACCTGCCGGCGGACAAGCCGCGGTACACGATGGGCCTCGGCACGCCGGTGCAGCTGCTGAAGATGATCGCCATCGGCGTCGACCTGTTCGACTGCGTGCTGCCGACCCGCGTGGCGCGCAACGGGCTGGCGTTCACACCCGACGGCCCGATGAACCTGCGGAACGAGCGGTTTCGCACCGATTCCCGGCCCATTGTGGAGGGTTTGGACAACTACACCTGCCGCCATTTTTCCCGCGCTTATCTGCGGCACCTCTCGCTCGCCAACGAGATGCTGGCCGGCACGCTGTTCACCATCCACAACCTGCATTTCTATCTCGACCTCATGGCGCAGGCCCGGGCACACATCGAGGCGGGCGATTTCGACGCCTGGCACCGCGCCTGGATCAGCCGCTATGAGGCTGGAGCGACTGCCGGGCGCTGAGGCGGCCGGCTCCCCGCCTCCGCCGAATGGCCTGCACCCACGGAGGCGTCATCTCGTGGGTGGAAGGCGCCGGCGCGATCAGAACAACACCCGCACGCCCAGCGTGTAGAGCAGCGAGTCAGGCGCGTGGCGGATCTGATTGTAGCTGACTGAAACGATTCCGCTGATCCTGGGAGTAAACCAGTAGTTGCCCTGCACGCCATACCGCCAGGTTGGATTCCGGCCGTTGCTGTTGAAGGAATCGCTGTAGCTGATGCCGTAATTGACCGCGGCCAACTGCCCGAACGGGACCTCCAAGCCGGTGCCCAGCGCCCAATAACCGCCGTCGTTATTGGTCTTCACTCCGAAGAAGGAATCCGAATTCCAGTCCTCCCCCAGGGTGGCGGAAAGGTATGGTTTGCCGTATTCATCCTGGCTGTAGGCGATGACTGAGGCACTCAGGGCGTTGTTGTCCCGGCTGTAATCCGTTCCGGTCAGATGCGAGTATCCATAGGCAATGGCGGCATCAAAGCCCGCAGCGAAGGGCAGGTTCACGGTGCCCATGCCGCCGGCCGCGTTGTCAAACCTTGCGCTGTGATAATGTTCGAGGCTCAGGTCGACGCCGTAATAGCGCTTGCCGATCAGGCCGGGAGACTGGTCGTCCGCTGCCGACAGGCCGGATGCCGCCAAGAGAAGGCCACAGGCGAGGGCGATGACGATCAGGGTCTTGCAATGGTTCATGATATTCATGGTTTGGGTGTGAGCTGAGCTGATGGACCAGTCCGGCGAGGATATAGTTCCTTTTTGTGGATGTAAAAAATAATTCAACCATTTCTGGATCATTTACTTAAAGTATATTAATGGACGACGCCGAAGAGTCGCGATTCCGGTCCCGGGCGCCAACTTAGGCTGGATTGTCGGGAGAGATGTTGGCTAACTCCCATTCCGTTATGCGGATCTTGGTTACGGGCGGTGCGGGTTTTCTTGGCAGTCATCTTTGCGACCGGCTCATCAGCGACGGTCACGAGGTCATCTGCCTCGACAACCTTTTCACCGGCCGGAAGGAGAACATCGCCCACCTGTTGGCCAATCCGCGCTTTGAATTTGTGCGGCACGACGTGGTCGATTCTTTCAAGGCCGAGGTCGACCAGATCTACAACCTCGCCTGCCCGGCCTCGCCGCCGCACTATCAGTACAATCCCATCAAGACGGTGAAGACCTCGGTGATGGGGGCGATCAATTGCCTGGGTCTCGCGAAGCGCGTGAAAGCCCGCGTTTTCCAGGCCTCCACCTCCGAGGTCTACGGCGATCCGCAGGTGCATCCGCAGCCCGAAAGCTACTGGGGGCATGTCAACCCCGTAGGCCGCCGCTCCTGCTACGACGAGGGCAAGCGTTGCGCGGAGACGCTTTTCTTCGACTATCATCGGGAGAACCGGGTCGACATCCGGGTCGCGCGCATCTTCAACACCTACGGCCCCCGGATGTTGTCCGACGACGGCCGGGTCGTTTCCAATTTCATCGTCCAGGCCCTCCGGGGTGAGCCGCTTACCGTCTATGGCGATGGCACGCAGACGCGCTCGTTTTGTTTCGTCGACGATCTCATTGAGGGCGCGGTGCGCTTCATGAAACAGACTGCAACCGTCGGACCGATCAACCTCGGCAACCCCGATGAATTTACCATGCTCCGGCTCGCTGAACTTACGCTCAAGTACGCCGGGGGAAAATCGAAGATCGTGCACAAGCCGCTGCCGCCGGACGACCCGAGGCAGCGCCGGCCCGATATCACGCTGGCCCGGCGGGTGCTGAAATGGAAGCCGTCCGTCCCGCTGGAAGAAGGCCTGAAGCGCACCATCGCCTATTTTCGCGGGCGGGTATGACGGGCCGCGGTCCGGCCAGGTTTGGTGCGGTCGGGTCTCGCTCCATCCGCCCGGCGCGGTCCGGTCGGTCGGCCGCACAAAGGGACAGGGCCCGGATGGTATTTGCCATTTGCCAAGCCAGTCCGGGCCGATTTAACTTCAACCTCTTTTCATGATTTCCTGGCTCCTGAAGAAGTTCTCCGGCCGTCACTATCGCAAATTCCTCGATCGGTGCCGGCCCCTCGTCGTCCGCATCAACGAATTGGAGCGTTCCTATCAGTCGCTCACCGACGAGCAGCTCCGGGCGAAGACCGGCGAATTTCGCGACCGCTGCAAGGCCGGCGAGACGCTTGACCAGCTTTTGCCCGAGGCCTTCGCCGCCGTCAAAAACACCGCCCGCCGCCTGGTCGGAAACAAGATCACGGTCTGCGATCACGAGCTGACCTGGGACATGGTGCACTACGACGTGCAGCTCATCGGCGGGATCGCGCTCCATGAAGGGAAGATCGCCGAGATGGCCACCGGCGAGGGCAAGACCCTCGTCGCCACGCTGCCGCTGTACCTCAACGCCTTGTCCGGCCGCAACGCCCAGCTCGTCACCGCCAACGATTACCTCGCCCGTCGCGACGCCGAATGGATGGCCTACATCTACAATTTCCTCGGCGTGACCGTCGGCTGCATCCAGCAGCTCATGCCCAACGACCTCCGGCGCGAGATGTACAACCGCGACATCACCTACGGCACCGCCTCCGAGTTCGGTTTCGACTATCTGCGCGACAACGGCATGGCCACGCGCAAGGAGGACCAGGTGCAGCGCGACCACTACTACTGCATCGTCGATGAGGTCGACTCGATCCTGGTCGACGAGGCCCGGACCCCCCTCATCATCTCCGGCCCCGCGCCCATCGAGCGCGAGCAGCCCTTCTCCCGCGTCAAGCCCTCGGTCGAACAGCTCGTCAGCGAGCAGACGCGCCTCTGCAACCGGTTCATCACCGAGGCCCGGGAGCTCCTCGAAAAAAAGGACGTCACCCCCGAAGACCGGCAGCTCGCTTTCCGGCGCATGCTCCAGGTCAAGATGGGCCATCCCAAGAACAAGCAGCTTCTGCGGCTGATGGAAACGCCCGAGTGGCGCAAGCAGCTCGACAAGGTCGAGACGGAGATGAACTCCGACCTCAACAAGGATGAGCTCTACCGCCTGAAGGAGGATTTGCTCTATTCGATCGACGAGCGCCAGCATCAGGCCGACCTCACCGAGATCGGACGCACCAAGCTCCACCCGGAGAATCCCGATGCGTTCATGATGCCGGACCTCGCCACCGAGTTCAGCGATCTGGAGAAAAACCACGACCTCACGCCCGAGGAGAAGGAGCAGCGCCGGCACGAGGCGCAGCAGCGCTTCGAGGTCATCAGCGAGGACATCCATGCGATCAGCCAGCTTCTGCGCGCCTATTCGCTGTATGAACGCGATGTCGAATACGTGGTGCAGGAGGGCAAGGTGATGATCGTCGATGAAAACACCGGCCGCGTCATGCCCGGCCGGCGCTGGTCCGACGGCTTGCACCAGGCCGTCGAGGCCAAGGAGAACGTCGTCATCGAGCGCGAGACGCGCACGTACGCCACGATCACGATCCAGAACTACTTCCGCATGTACGAGAAACTGGCGGGCATGACCGGCACCGCCGAGACCGAGGCCACCGAGTTCAACGAGATCTACCGACTGGCCGTCGTCGTCATTCCGACCAACAAGCCGTGCGTCCGGATCGACCGGAACGACTCCATTTTCAAAACCCGGCGCGACAAGTACAACGCGGTCGTCAAGGAGATCCAGGCGGCCAACGAGCGCGGCCAGCCCGTCCTCGTCGGCACCGTGTCGGTCGAGGCTTCGGAGGTGCTCAGCCGGATGCTGCGCCGCGCCAACATCACGCATGCGGTCCTCAACGCCAAGTTTCACCAGCAGGAGGCCGAGATCATCTCGCGCGCGGGCCAGCGCGGCTCCGTCACGATCGCCACCAACATGGCCGGCCGCGGCACCGACATCAAACTCGGCGAGGGCATCGCCGGTCTCGGCGGCCTCTACGTCATCGGCACCGAGCGCCATGAATCACGCCGCATCGACCGCCAGCTCCGCGGCCGCTGCGCCCGCCAGGGCGATCCGGGCATGAGCAAGTTCTTCCTCTCGCTCGAGGACGAGCTGCTGCGCATCTTCCTCCAGGGCAATCTCGCCTCCCGGTTGATGGAGGGCACGATGAAGGAGGGCGAGGAGCTCGAGCATCCGTGGCTCAACCGCTCCATCGAGAGCGCCCAGAAAAAGGTCGAGCAGCAGAATTTTGCCATCCGCAAGCGTCTGCTCCAGTACGACGACGTCCTCAACAAGCAGCGTGAGGTCGTCTACGGCATCCGCAACGGCGCCATCCACAACGAGCGGACCAAGGACACCATCTACGACATGGTGGAGGAGGAGA
>JBAZMN010000116.1:0-5881 GCA_041649735.1 Opitutaceae bacterium
CTCAGGTAAGGCTCATGGAGCTGACGACCAAGATTACGAGCAAGGGCCAGGTGACCATCCCGGTCGCGGTGCGACGCAAGCTGGGCGTGAAGGCCGGTGAGCGCGTCGTCTTCGCCTTTCACCGGCCGGGCGAGGCGGTCTTCCGGCGGGCCGCGCCGGATGCGGTTTCGAGCCGGGGGGTTTTGGCCGGAAAAACCAATGGCAAGGTGGCCACGGCAAGGGACATCAGACAGGCCGCCGCCGAAGGTGCCGCCCGGATCCGCCCGGCATGATCGCCATCGACACCAACCTTTTGGTCCGCCATCTCACGCAGGACGACGCGGCTCAGGCCGCCAGAGTCACGCGCCTCTTTGCCGAGGCCGCCGCCAATGATGAACTCGTCCTGCTCACGGACATCGTCCTTTGCGAGACCAGCTGGGTGCTGACACGCTTCTACGGCGTGAAGCGGGCCGATCTCGTTCATGCGCTGGAGCGCATGCTGGCCGATGCGCAATTCGCTTTTCAGCATCGGCCCGAGGTGGAAGGCGCCTTGCGGGCGTGGCGCACCGGCCGGGGCCATTTTGCCGACCACCTCATCGCCTCGCTCGCCCGCGGCGCAGGTTGCCGCACCACCTACACCTTCGAAAAGGGGCTCAGCGCGGCCTCGGGTTTCACCCAGTTATGACCGGGTGCTATCCCTCCAGCCCGAAGATGGCCTTCACGTAATGATCGACGCTGAACGGCTGGAGATCCCCGGCCTGCTCGCCGAGACCGACGAAATAGATCGGCAGCCGCAGCTCGCGCCAGATGCCGACGATGGCCCCGCCGCGCGAGGTGCCATCGAGCTTGGTCACCACCAGGCCGGTCAGGCCGAAACTCCGGTGGAAGACCTTCGCCTGCTCGATGGAGTTGGATCCAAGCGAGCCGTCGATCACGAGCCAGGCGTGCTGCGGCGCGGCCGGGTCGTGCTTCTGCAGCACGCGGCGGATCTTCGCCAGCTCCTCCATCAGGTTGCCCTTGGTGTGCAGACGGCCGGCGGTGTCGATGACCAGGCAGTCGCGGCCGCGCGCCTTCGCCGCCTGCCAGCCGTCGAAAGCCACCGCGGCGGCGTCGGCGCCGGTCTGGCTGGCAATCAGTTCGAGCCCAAGCCGCTGCGCCCAGGTGCGGAGCTGCTCCACGGCCGCGGCACGGAAAGTGTCGCAGGCGGCCACGGTCACCGACCGGCCGTCCTGCTGGAGCATCCACGCCAGCTTGGCCGCCGTGGTGGTCTTGCCGGAGCCGTTGACGCCGATGAGGCAGATGACGTCGGGATTGTCCGGTCTGCCGGGCCGGCGCGGTCCGGTCTCCAGCCGGCCTTCGCTGCCGGCGAGCACGCGCCGCAAGACGGCGGCTCCGATGGCGGCGGCCTCTTGTCCGCGCAATTCCGGCTGCTGGCGATGGGCCCGTTTGATCTCCTCCAGAATCTCTGTTGTTGTGGCCACGCCGAAGTCGGCGGTGTACAGCGCCTCCTCCAGTGTTTCCAGCGACGAGGCGTCAAGGGCCCGCCCGGCAAACAACGACCGGGTCTTGTCGGCGATGCCGCGCGCCGTCTTGGTCAGGCCGTCCCGGAACCGCTGGAGGAGAGAACGCATCGAAGGGAATCAACCACGGACACGAATGGACGCGGAGGAAGAACAATCATTCCGTATTACGATCTCTGAAAATGTCGTTTCTCTGCGTGCATTTTTGTTGGGACACAGAGGACACGGAGCTTGCACAGAGCTCACGGAGAAATCCTCTGTGTTCTCGGATTGGAACTCTGTGATCTCTGTGTTGAAAAGATTCTCTTTGGTTGCGGCTCCGCCGCGCTGGGTTTATCTGTGTGCTCCGTGGTCAAAGGTCATTCCGGGGCGGCCTTGCGGGCATCGCGGCCGAGGTCGCCTTTCAGCCGGTCGAGGATGCCGTTGATGAACCGCTTGGCATCGGCATTGGAAAACTGCTTGGAGAGGTCGATGGCCTCGTTGATCGAAACGACCGGCGGGATGTCCTTGCGGTACAGCATCTCGAAGATGGCCAGGCGCAGGATGGCGAGGTCGATTTTGGCGATGCGGTCAAACTCCCAATTCTGCGCCAGCGCGCGGATCTTCGTGTCGATTTCGCCCACGTGCTCGATGGCGCCGTGGATCAGCTCCTCGCCAAATCCATAGTGGTCGCGCGGCTGATCGAGGTTCTCAAAAAACACCCGCAGATCCTCCGCCAGGTCGGCGGGCGGATTGAGGCTCCAGGCATAAAGATACTGCAGCGCGGCCACGCGGCCGTCGTGGCGCTGGGCGTACTGGGCTTTGCTCATCGGGCCAGCTTTCTTCCCAAGGCGGCCATCTCGATCGCCGCCTGGGCAAACTCGGCGCCGCGCCGGATGCGACCGGTGCAGCGCGTCGCGGCCTGCCGCTCGTTTTCGGCGACAATCACGCCGTTGATGACCGGCACACCCGTCGTGAGCGCCACCCGCATCAACCCCTGGGAGGAGGCGTCGGCCACCAGCTGGTAATGCCGGGTTCCGCCGCGGATAATGACGCCCAGGGCGATGCAGACGTCGGGCCGCCGGCGCCGGCACAGCATCTGGACGGCGCTCGGCAGCTCGTTCGAGCCCGGCACGCGCACCAGGGTGATCCGGCGCTCGCGCACGCCGGCGGCGCGCAGGTGCTCCAGGACCTGATCGAGCAGCGCGTCGACATAACGCCCGTTGAAGCGCGCCGCGGCAATGCCGACGGAAAATCGGGCACCGGACAGGACTGGGGACTGGGGAGCGGATAAACTCATGCGGAAAGAGACAGGGGATGCTCCAGCGCAACGCGCGGCGGTCAATCCCCAATCCGAAATTCAAAAAGCGGTCATCCCCCCAGCGGCACCTGCTCCACGATCTCCAGCCCGTAGCCGTCGAGCCCGACGACCTTGCGCGCGCTGTTGGAAAGGAGGCGGATCCGTCCCAGACCGAGCGCGCGCAGGATCTGCGCCCCGGTGCCGTAGTCGCGCAGGCTCATCGGCGAGACCGTCTCGCCCGGCGCGGCGTTGAGGCGGCGCAGCAGCAGTTCGCCGGCATTGGCCGGCTCCATGTAGAGCACCACCCCCCGGCCGGCCCGGGTGATCGCCTCGAGTGCGGTGGCCAGGACGCGGCTGCTGCCCATGCCCCGGGCGTGAAACACATCGCTGAGCAGATTCTCGCTGTGGACGCGTACCAGCGTCGCCTCGTGATCGAGCTGCCCGAGGGTAAGGGCGAGGTGCTGGCGGCTATCGAGGGTACCGCGGAAAACGTGCAAGGTGAAATCGCCGAACTCGGTCGGGAACGGCTTGGTGCAGACCAGCTCGACCAGCCGGTCGCGCTTCACCCGGTATTCGATGAGCTGGGCGATGGAGATCATCCGCAGTCCGAACCGGCGCTTGAACTCCACGAGTTGCGGCAGCCGCTGGACGGTGCCGTCGTCGTTGACGAGCTCGCACAACACGCCGGCCGGAAACAGACCGGCGAGCGTCGCGAGGTCGACCGCCGCCTCGGTATGGCCCGCGCGTTCCAGCACGCCGCCGGGCCGGGCGCGCAGCGGGAAGACATGCCCCGGCTGCACCAGCTGATCCGACCGCGCCTGCGGGTCGGCGAGAATGCGGATGGTTTGCGTGCGATCCTGGGCGCTGATGCCGGTGGTAATGCCCTCGGCCGCGTCAACGCTCACGGTAAAATCGGTCCGCCGCGATTCGCGGTTGTGGCCCACCATCGGACCAAGCCCCAGACGCCGGAGCTGGGGTTCCACGGTGGGGACGCAGATGATGCCGCTGCAGTAACGGATCATCATGCCCACCGACTGCGGCGTGACGCCGGCCGCGGCCATGATGAGATCGCCCTCGTTCTCGCGATCCTCGTCGTCCGTCACAATGACCATCCGGCCCGCCGCAATGTCCTGAATGGCGGATTCGACGGAGTCGAACGGCGGGTTGGAATTGCTGGCAGGCATGAGGAAAAGGCGCCCACGGTCTCGCGAAGTCCGGCCGGTGTCAACCGCCCGACGGCCGGGGAGCCGCCCCTGCATCAGGACGATGATCCGGGCCGGCCGTGGTTGTGGCCGGGTCGCCTTGGCCCGGCGAAGCGCGGCACGAAGACGACCGACCGGCTACCGTCACTGCCGGAAATCGATCACGTAACTCTCGACCGCGTTCTCGCTGCCCTCAGCCAGGAGGGAGAGGTAGAGTTTGAAGGTGTACGGTGGCCGGACGAATTTGGACGAAGTCAACGCCGTGCCGTCGTCATTGGGGTTCAACACCGTGCGCTCGTCGCCAACCTTGTAGTGCACCGGCCAGCGCGCCATCGCCCGGGCGACATCCGCCTTGGCGGGTTTCTTCTTCGCATCATAGAACGACAGTTTGAAGTAGCCTTCTTCCACGACAATGCCCAGATAGCCGCCCTTGGCCCGCGGGATGGTGATGCCGGGAATCTTCGGCACCGGTTCCGGCTTGGCGGGTTTCTTGGCGTCGGAGGCCGCCGCCGTGCCCTTGCTGGCATCGGTTTTTGCCGCCGGCGGCGCGGGGGCCGGTTGCGGGGGAGCAGCAGGAGGAGAAGACTGGGCAAGCGCAGGTCCCGCCACTCCCAGCGCGGCCACCAGCCCCGCCCCAGCGGCGCAGGCCAGCAGCGCCTTCATCAAACAAGCTGTGGGCTTCATGGTAGGAAAGATGTCATAAGCTAGCGCCTGGGGGCCGTCCCGCAAGCTGCATCACGCACTCCCCGGCAAGGTTTACGCCGATTTCGCACCGGCGGGAGCAAACCGGGACCACGTCTTTCGGTCAGGGTTTTGGGCGTTCCTGGTTCTTCAATCCGGCTTTGAGTTTTCTCCACCGCGCCAGACGCTCGGCGATCGCGGCTTCGGCGCCGGTTATTTTGGGCGTGTACAACGAGAGTGGCTTTTCGAGGTACTCCTGGCCGGAGATCGCCTCGGGATACTCATGGCTGTAGCGGTAGCCCTGGCCATGGCCCATGCGCTTCGAGGCCTGGCCTCCCGTATCGCGGAGATCAACCGGCACCGACTGGACCGGTTGTCCGGCGATGGCCACCCGCGCCGTCTTGAGCGCCTGATTGGCCGAGTTGCTCTTGGGAGCGGTGGCAATGTAGAGCGTGGCGTGGGCCAGCGTAAGCTCCGCCTCCGGCAGGCCGATGAAGTCGACGGCATGGTGCGCGGCCACGGCGAGCGGCAGGGCCTGCGGGTCGGCCAGACCAACGTCCTCCGACGCCAGGATGACCAGCCGGCGCGCGATGAAGCGCGGGTCCTCGCCGCCGGCCAGCATCTTGGCCAGCCAGTACATCGCGGCGTCGGGATCGCCGCCGCGGCAGCTCTTGATGAAGGCGGAGATGGTGTCGTAGTGCTCGTCCTCGTCGGCATCGTAGCGGATGCGGCGCTCGCGGGCGAAGATCTCCAGTTCGGCCGGGGTGATCGCGGCCTTCTCCGGCAGGCCGAGGACGATGACCTCCAGCGCGTTGAGCGCCCGGCGCAGGTCGCCGTCGCAGAGACCCGCGAGGTCGAGCAGCACCTTGTCCTCCGCCGTGCAGCCGCGTCCGCCCAGGCCGCGCTCCGCGTCAGCCAGCGCGCGCTTGAGCATGGCAACGACCTGGACCGGGGTGAGCGGGTCGAGCCGGAAGAGATGGCTGCGGCTGAGGAGCGGCGCGTTGACGTAGAACCCGGGATTGTGCGTGGTGGCGCCGATCAGGCGCACGCTGCCTTCCTCGACGTCGGGCATGAGCAGATCCTGCTGGGCCTTGTTGAAACGGTGCAGCTCGTCGATGAAGAGGATCGTGGCCGCCTCGGGCCGGCGGCGCGCCACGGCGAGGACGTCGCGCAGCTCGGCGACGTTGGACATGACGGCGTTGATGCGCACAAAGCGGCTC
>JBAZMN010000117.1:0-5849 GCA_041649735.1 Opitutaceae bacterium
CCGCCAGAAGAAAAAGACGTTCGCGGCCATGGACGCCTACATCGAGGCGGTCGACCCCGATCAGCTCAAGTTCCTGCCCGCGGCCGATTACCAGGCCGTGATCGATGAACTGGTTCTGCGTCCCATCAAGCAGGTCAAGATCACCCAGCCAGGCCCCTGGGGCTCCTATCGGTTCAAGCAGGTCTATGAGGAAATCCCCGGCTTGGAGAACATGGCGTGGAACGAGCTGGCCGGCATCGAGCTGAGCATCCTCGTCGATCTCGATGGCGCCGCGACGATCAATATTCCGTGCCAGAATGTCATGCAGCGTCCGGTGCAGATGGTGGGTGAATATATCCACCAGACGTATCCGGATCTGCTGCCGCTGCAGGTCTGGCTGGACGACGGCTATTTTGCCGAACCGGTGCCTTACGAGCGCGCCAGCATGCCCATTCACAACCACCCGGACACCGACTACAACCGGCGCAACTTCAACGAGCCGTTTGGCCGGTACGAAACCTACTACATTGCCGAGGCCTACCCCGACGCCGGCACCATGATGGGCTTCCGGGAGGACGCCGATCTCGAGGAATACGAACGGCTCTGCCGCCAGTCGAACAACCAGCTCCCGTTCGACTGGCAGAAATTCGTCAAACGCTGGGCCACCAACGTCGGCGACCTTTTCCTGATCCCCCCGGGGACCGAGCACGGCCACGGCGGCAACCAGATGATCCTCGAGATGGACACCGGTCCCAGCGTGGCGGGCACCGAATACTCGTTCTTCACCTACGATTTCGCCCGGCCCACCTGGGACGACAAGGCGAAGTCCATGACGGCGCCGCGCATGAAAATGCACCTCGAGCATTCGTTCCGGAACGAGAAGTGGCGCCGCGAGCAATATGTCCAGGAACACCTGCGTGCCCGCCCGGTGGTCGTCCGCGGCGATGGCGACACCCGCATGGATCGGTTCACTTCGCTCGCAGAGATGCCCTTCGAGATCGAGCGCTTCGTCTTCACGAAACCGATGGCGCACACGACGGAGGGGCGGTTTCTGCAGATCCCGACGCTGACCGTCGGCAGGTCGGTCATCATCCGGTCGAAAAAGCATCCCCAGCGGCAGGTGACACTCGACTTCCTGCAGGCCTGTCTGATCCCCGCCGGATTCGGCGACTACGAGTTCATCAGCCCCGACGGTTCGCAGTGCACCGTCGTGATGATCCGGCTCAAAAAAGCCTAGGGCCCCTGTCCGGAAAAAATGGGACGCAGGCGAATTTCTCCTCCGTCATTTGTCCCCCGCCATTTCCTCTTCGCCCGGTGTCGGCGCCGTTGGCGCCCGCGCCGGGCGGAGACGGGCAATGCCGCCGGCAATGGTGACCAGACCGAGGGCACCGACGAGCATGACCGGAACCAGGGTTGGCGGCCGGTGCTGGGCCGCGCGGGCCAGCATCATCAGCGGCATCGCCACGTACCAGGCCCCGACCACCATCCCCGCATAGGTCAACCAGCGGGGGCTGTCCCGGCCCAGAATCCCCATCGGCCAGCCGACAAAATACGGCACGGTCAGCAGGCTCCACCAGACGGAATGCCCGGAGGTGCCGCCCACGCCGCCGAAGAACGACATGCTCCAGAGCGCCCCGACACCGAGGGCGATGAGGATGAAGACCAGCAGCCGGAACCTGGCGTACCGGCGCGCGCCCGAGCCCAGCCAGGTGCCCAGAGCCATGCACCCGCTTCCAGGCAGAATCAGCAACGAACCTTCCAACGGATCAATGGCGCCCACCAACATGGCTGCGCCGCCGACCGTGTTCAAACCCCATGACCAGCGTTCACGCCTGTTCATCTGACACCTCCTTGGCCTGCTCCTATCACTTCAGACTTCCCCGGGCAATACTCCTCCGGCCACCCCGGTCTGTCCGGAATCAGGGGCCTGTCCCGTTTGCGATTGCCGGCACCCCTGCCCTGGGTTGAAGCGTTTGGAGTACGACCAAGCCGGCCCGCCGCCTCCGCGGAGCCCATCCGGCACCACCGGGAAATGGGCTCCGCTCGATCAATTCACCATTTTTTGTAGCCGAGGAACTTGCCGTTCATGGTGATTTTCACCCGGTCGCCCTTGGGGTCGGCCACGCGCTCGATGTCCATCGTGAAATCGATCGCGCTCATGATGCCGGGGCCGAACTTTTCCTCGATCAGCGCCTTCATCGTGCGGCCATAGACGTAGACGAGCTCCTGGAAGCGGTACTGCAGCGGTTCCTTGGGCACGGTCGGCGCCGCCTCGCCCTTGTCGGCGAATTCGGTGAGCGCCTGGGCGACCTCGGGCTTGAGCCCCAGCAGCGCCGCAACCTTGCCCGCCTCGGTCGCATCGAGCGCGTTTTCGCCGAAACACGCGGAGGTCGTATACACTTCGGAGCGGCCGGCGGCTGACGCGATGGCGGCCCAGGTGAGGTTCTTCGCGGACTTGGCCGCGAGGATGGCTTCGGTCATGGATGTTTTGGTCATGATGCAGATTGGTTTCCGGGGTAGGAAGACCACCGGCGGTCGCGGTGGCGACATCTTTTCCCACTGGGGCGTTGTAGTGCCGAAGTCCGGCGTAGGACAACTCCATCTACTATGAAAAATCGACATGACTGACTCTCGTCCCGATCCAGCCAGATCCGCGCTGTTCTTTTGCTTGCGGACGGCTCCGGGTTCCCGCGTCTTACTCCTGTTGGTTGAGCGGAAGATCTGCGGTTTCGAATTCCATGACGTCCCCTCCCCCGAACGCCACCGTTGCCCCTGTCGGCCGCGACCGGCCCTTCCCCGGCGCCCGGCCGGCGCTCGTGCTGCTGCTGCTCATCAATCTGTTCAATTACATCGACCGCAACGTGCTGGCTGCCGTCGTGCCCTGGCTCAAGGAGGCCTTTTTCAGCGCAGGCGACGCCGGGGGCGGCCCGCTCGGGGTGGTGCTGCGGTGGTCCCAGCAGCACCTGGGCTTTAAACCCGAGAATGCGCTGATCGGAATCCTGGGCACCGCTTTCATGGCCGTCTACATGATCGGCGCGCCGGTTTTCGGCCGCCTGGCCGAGCGGCGGTCGCGCTGGCTGCTGGTCGGCATCGGCGTGATGCTCTGGAGCCTGGCCAGCGGCGCCTCCGGGCTGGCCGCCGGTTTCCTCATGCTGCTGCTGACGCGTTGCTTCGTCGGCATCGGCGAGGCCGCCTACGGCCCGGTCGCGCCCGCCCTCATCTCGGATTTTTACCCGGTGAGGATCCGTGGCCAGGTGCTCGCCTGGTTTTACATGGCCATTCCGGTGGGCAGTGCGCTGGGCTACGTGCTGGGCGAACGGGTGGCCAAATCCGGTCTCGGCCCCTGGGGCGCCGGCGCGCTGGGCACCGCTCCCGAAAGCTGGCGCTGGGCCTTCTATCTCGTGGTGCCGCCCGGAATCCTGCTGGGAATCTGGAGTCTGTTCATGCGTGAACCGCGGCGCGGTCAGGCGGATCTCGCGCCGGCGACGGCCGCCGTGCGTTGGGGCGACTACCGGGTGCTCCTCCGCACTCCCTCGTATGTGTTTTGCACGCTGGGCATGGCCGCCATGACCTTTGCCATCGGCGGCATCGCCTTCTGGATGCCCTACTACCTGCATCAGCGCCCCGGTACCGGCGCCGCTCCCATCACCACCTTCGGCATCATCGTCGTGGTGGCGGGGCTGGTGGCGACGTTCCTCGGCGGACTCGCCGGCGACAAACTGCGGAGCCGCTTTCCCGGCTCGTATTTCCTCGTGTCCGGCACGGCGATGCTCGCGGGATTTCCGTTTTTTCTCGCGGTGTTGAAAGCACCGTTTCCCCTCGGATGGGGGCTGATCTTCCTCGCCTGCTTCTGCCTCTTCTTCAACACCGGCCCCACGAACACGATCCTGGCCAATGTCAGCCATCCATCCCTGCGCCCCGCCGCTTTTGCGCTCAACATCTTCGTCATCCACGCCCTGGGCGACGTGATCTCGCCCGTGATCATCGGCGTCCTCAGCGACCGCTACGGCATGGAGGCCGGCTTTCTGGTGGTGGGGCTGATGTTTCTGGTCGCCGGCGCGCTCTGGCTGCTCGGCGCGCGCCATCTGCAGCGTGACACGGAACTGGCGCCGCGGACGCTGCCGCGGGAGGCTTCAGCGTAACCAGACAGCACGGAACCGCGAAGATCGCGAAGCAACGCGAAGTCCAGGGTCGTCAGAGCAATTCTGGAATGTGCGATTGCAGGCCGTCATTCAGTGAACCGCTTAATCGGCCTGCCCCGGTTTATTCGTGCGACTTCGTGTCGATTCGTGGTTGAATTGAATGATTCCGGCCGGTTCCGCTCAGAAGGCCAGCCGGACCGGAGGACGCCTCGGTTTTAAATCTTCCGTCCCCGCAGCCGGCGACGTGGAGGGCATGATTTCCAGGCACAGCGAATACTCGCGGTAGCCCATCGCCTTCCAGAAGGCGACGCCGGCAGCGTTGGCGCACAGCACTTCGACGGTGAGACGACGGCCGTGCGGCCAGATCTCGTCCATCAGCAGGCACATCACGCGCCGGCCGAGGCCCTGCCGCCGCCGGTTGCGCGCCACAAACAGATGCCGCAGGTAAATCTCGTCCGGCAGCTCGCGGTAGAGCGCATACGCCATCACCGTGCCGCCGATCTCGAACAGCTCGGCCGCATATTCGCCCCGTCCCACCCACCGGCGCATGCGCTGGACCAGCTGAGCCTCGGTCATCAGGTTGCGGTGCCCCTCGTCCTGGATGAGCTGCCGGTTCAATGCACCCAGGAGCTTGTAGTCGGCGCGGGTCGCCCGGCGGTGAGTCAGGGTTGTCATTGCTTCTGGTCTGACGGCGCCGGAATCTACCCCCGGTGCCCCGCGTCGCAACGGGAAAACCGGACTCGAGCCGGTTTGACTCGCCTCCGGTTGTGGCCACTGGTGATGATCATCCTTTCCGCCATGCATCATCGATCCTTCGGCCGGCACGGCTTCAACTGCTCGGAAATCGGCTTCGGCGCCTGGGCCATCGGCGGCTCGTGGGGCGCCCAGGCTGATGCCGACTCGCTCGCCGCGCTCAACCGCGCCCTCGACCTCGGCGTCAATCTCATCGACACGGCCGCCGGCTACGGCAACGGCCGCAGCGAGCGGCTTATCGCACAAGTGCTCACCCAGCGCGCCGCCGCGGGAAAGAAGGAGCGGATCTTCGTCGCCACCAAGACGCCGCCCGCCCCCGGCGCCTGGCCGCCCTCGCCCTACTGCGTGGCGGACGAACGCTACGCCGAAAGCTACCTGCGCGCCAACGTCGAGGAACGGCTGCGCAACCTCGGCACCGCGCGCCTCGACCTGCTCCAGCTCCACACCTGGACCCGCGCGTGGAACCGCAACCCGACCCCGTTCAAAGTCCTCCGCCAGCTCCAGCGCGAGGGGAAGATCGGCCTCGTCGGCGTCTCCACGCCGGAGCACGACCAGAACAGCGTGATCGACCTCATGCGCGGCGGCTGGGTCGACTCCGTGCAGGTGATCTACAATCTTTTTGAGCAGGAACCCGCGGCCGAGCTGCTCGACATCGCCCGCGAATGCGGCGTCGGTGTCATTGTGCGCGTGGCGTTCGACGAGGGCTCGCTGACCGGCAAGTTCACGCCCGAAACGCGGTTTCCGGCGGATGACTTCCGCGCCCACTATTTTGCCGGTGACCGGCTGGCGCGCACCGTCGCCCGTGTGGAGGAGGTGAAAAAAGACCTGGCGAGCAGCGGTTACACCCTGCCCCAGGCCGCGCTCAAATTCGTGCTCGCCCACCCGGCCGTCTCGACTGTCATTCCCGGCATCCGCAACGTGGCGCAGGCCGAGGCCAACTGTGCGGTATCGGACCTGCCGCCCCTGCCCCCCCCT
>JBAZMN010000118.1:0-5838 GCA_041649735.1 Opitutaceae bacterium
CTGCATGACGACGGCGTTGGGCACGCAGCGGACGTAGGTGAGATCGAAAAGACCGTGGTGGGTGGGGCCGTCGTTGGGCGAGAGGCCGGCGCGGTCGAGGCAGAAGACGACGGGCAGGTTCTGCAGGCAGACGTCGTGAATGATGGGGTCGTAGGCGCGCTGGAGGAAGGTCGAGTAGATGGCGCAGACCGGCCGGAGGCCCCGGGCGGCCAGGCCGGCCGCGAAGAGCACGGCGTGTTCCTCCGCGATGCCGACATCGAAGAACTGTTTCGGACACTCGGCGGCGAGCGGCGAGAGCCCCGTGCCGCTGGGCATGGCGGCGGTGATGCCGACGATGCGCGGGTCGGCCCTAGCCAGGCGGACCAGGGCCTGGCCGAAGACATCCTGATAGTTGGGCGGCGTGCCGGGGGCGGGTTTGCGGCTTTCGCCGGTGACGGGATCGAACGAGCCGAGCCCGTGGAATTTCTCGGGCGACTTTTGCGCCGCCTCGAGGCCCAGGCCTTTTTTGGTCAGCACGTGCAGCAGGATCGGGCCGTCGCTGTGCTTCGCAAATTCGAGGTTCTTGACCAGCTCGTCGATGTTGTGGCCGTCGATCGGGCCGAGGTAGCGCAGGCCGAATTTCTCAAACAGGCTCGACTCGACGAAGAAATCCTTGGTCTCGCGCTTCCACTTCACCCAGAGGTGGTGCATCTCCGGGCCGTGCGGCAGGCTGGTGAAGAATTTCTCCAGGTCGTGGTGGATCTTGTTGTAGGCGGGGCTGGTGCTGAGGCGGTTGAGGTATTTCGCCATCGCCCCGACGTTCTTGGCGATCGACCATTCGTTGTCGTTGAGGATGACGATGAGGCGCTTGGTGCAGGCGACGATGTTGTTGAGCGCCTCCATCGTGATGCCGCAGGTGAAGGCCGCATCGCCGCAGATGGCGACCACGTGCTCGTGCGAGCCGCGCAGATCGCGGGCGGTGGCCATGCCGAGGGCGGCGGAAAGGGCGGTGCCGGCGTGGCCGGCGCCGTAGCTGTCGTGCGGACTTTCGGCGCGGGAGAGGAAGCCGCTCAAGCCATCGGTCTGGCGGAGCTTGCGAAAGGCCTCGCCGCCGCGGCCGGTCAGGAGCTTGTGCACGTAGCCCTGGTGGGACACGTCGAAGACAAACTGGTCCTCCGGCGTGTTGAAGACGCGGTGCAGCGCGATGGTCAGCTCGACGACGCCCAGATTGGGAGCCACATGACCCCCGTTCAGGGAGGTCACGGTGATGATTTCGTCGCGCAATTCCTCCGCCAGGCGCGGCAACTGGGCCGCGGAAAGGCCTTTGACGTCAGAGGGGCTGCGAATCTGGTCCAGCAGTCGCGGCCACGGGGGCGGCGCGACGGGTTGATCGGAAGCGGATGGATTCATCCTGAAAACGAAGGGAAAGCCGCGGCGGTCAGCGGCCGCGCCCGGCATCGAAGGGCTCAAAGGCGACGCCGTCCTTCTGCTTCTTGAGCTGTTCGATCTTCATCTCGGCATCCTTGAGCCGGGCCTCGCACACCTTTAGCAACTTGCTGCCCTCCTCGAACTTGGCGAGCAGCTCCGCGAGGGGAACCTGGCCGGATTCCATCGATTCGACGATGGATTCGAGCCGGGTGAGTGCCGCCTCGAAGGTGAGCTTGGCATGTTTGTTTTCGGCCTCCACGCGGCCATACCATGTCCGCCGGCGGAGGGATTTCAATCCCTCTTTCCGGCGCCTCCGGGGGTCGGATGGGATAATCGGAGGGGCGCAGCAAGCCTGCGCCACTACAAGACCCAATGAAATCCCGCGCAAACAGCGTTTCCGGATAGCATCTAGACACAAGCTAGGTGTCCGCGGGCCCGCGATTTTGGGTTCGCACGGCGCGCGAAAGCGTTTGGAGTGGCTCCATGTTGCTTACCCTGGTGGCAGTCCTGATCGGCCTGCGGCTCGTGGCGCAGCTCGTGCTCAACGCCCTGAACGCCTCCGCGGTGCGACGGAATGCCGCCGGCCCGCCGCCGGCGGTGGCGGCGACCATGGACCAGGCGACCTACGCCAGGGCGGTTGATTACTCGCTCGCCAAGCTGCGGTTCGGATCGATCGAGGAGGTGTTTGACGCGGCGGTGCTGGCCGCGGTGATCTTCAGCGGCCTGCTGCCGTGGTTGTATGCTCCGTTCCGGAGCCGGGCGCCGGACAGTGCGTGGAGCGGCGCGCTCTATGTGCTGGCCGCGGGCATGCTCCTGAGCGTGCCGACCCTGCCGTTTGACTGGTGGGGACAGTTCCGGCTCGAGCAGCGCTTCGGCTTCAACCAGGGCACGCTCCGCATCTGGGTGACCGACAAGCTCAAAGGCCTCGTGCTCACGCTCCTGATCGGCCTGCCGCTGCTCTGGGCGTTGTTCAGCCTCGTGCACTGGGTTGGCCGGGCCTGGTGGCTGTGGGGCTTTGCCCTGCTCTTCGGAGTCCAACTCCTGCTGATCGTGCTCTACCCGAAACTCATCCTGCCGCTTTTCAACCAGCTCACGCCGCTGGCCGAGGGCGATCTGCGCCAGCGGCTGCTGGCGCTGGCCGACCGCACCGGCTTCCGGGCGCGGACCATCCAGGTGATGGACGGCAGCAAGCGCTCGGCGCACTCGAACGCGTTTTTCACCGGCTTCGGCCGCTTCCGGCGCATCGTGCTTTACGACACCCTGGTGAACCAGCTCACGCCGCCGGAACTGGAAGCAGTGCTGGCGCACGAGATCGGCCACTACCAGCGCGGCCACATTCCGAAAATGCTGGCGGTGTCGGCGATGCTGCAGCTCGGAGGCTTTGCCCTCATTGCCTGGCTGGCGGACAGCCCCTGGTTCAACACCGCCTTCGGTTTTCCGCCGGCCGAACTGGCTCCCACCTTTCTCCTGTTCGGCCTGCTGAGCGGAGTGGTCACATTCTGGTTCTCCCCCGTGTTCAATTTTGTGTCGCGCTGCCACGAGTACGAGGCCGACGCCTTTGCCCGGGAGGCCGTCGGCGGCGCCGGGCCCATGGTGGACGCCCTGCGGAAGCTGGCGCAGAAAAACCTCAGCAACCTCACGCCGCATCCGCTTTACAGCGGCTTCCATTATTCGCATCCGACCCTGACAGAGCGCGAGCAGGCGCTGACGGCGTGAGGTTTAACCAGGGATTGCACGGATGGACACGGATGGCTTGTCAGTCGGGCGGCGCTCATCGGTGAAATTTCCGGTCAGAAAGATGGTGCTGGGGGTTTGTCTCGCCACGGTTGTTCTCCGCGCCGAAACCCTCACCATTGCCACATACAACGTGGAAAACTACGTCGCCGCCGGCCGCCGGGTTGACGACGTCTACCGGCGGGCCTATCCCAAGCCGGAGGCGGCCAAGCAGGCGCTGCGCGCGGTGATTCGCGGCCTCAACGCCGACGTGCTGGCGCTGCAGGAGATGGGACCGGCTCCGTACCTGCAGGAATTGCAGCGCGATCTCCGCTCCGAGGGCCTGGATTACCCCCATGCCGCCCTGGCCGAGGCGGTCGATGCCGACCGGCATGTGGCGCTGCTTTCGCGGCGGCCGTTCCGCCGGGTGCAAGCTCAGGCCGACCTCGGGTTCACCTATTTCAACGGGCGGGAGCGGGTGAAGCGGGGCGTGCTTGAGGCCGCGCTGGCGGCCGGGAACGGTGAAGTGACGCTGTTTGTCGTGCATCTGCGCAGCCGGTTCACCGACCGGGCCGACGATCCGAACGCGGCCCGGTGCCGGGCCGGTGAGGCCGGGGCCATCCGCGATTTTGTGCTCCGCCGGTTTCCCGATCCAGCCGCGGCACGCTTTCTCATTCTCGGCGACTGCAACGACACCAAGGACAGCAAGCCGCTGCGGCTGCTGATGCGGCGCGGGCGGACGGTCATCGCGGAATTGCTCGCTGCCGCCGATGCGCGGGGCGAGACCTGGACACATACCTACCGCAGGGAGGAAACCTATCTGCGGGTCGATCATATCCTCGTGTCACCCGGGCTGGCCGCCGCCGTGGCCGGAGGCCGGGCGCAGATTTACGACGGTCCCGGCGGACGCGAGGCGAGCGACCACCGGCCGGTGGTCGTCCGGCTCGAGATGGACAAAATCGCCCCGGTTGCTCCGGCTGGCCACTGACACTGCGCTTGGTCTGCGCACGGGAGCTATGTAGCCAAACTCGCAAGAGTTTGGTTCGAGCAGTCCACCCCAAGCCTCACGGCTTTGGCGACGAGACAGCGCTTGCCTGCAGCGGTGGCGCAGTGCTTCCGCCCGCGCTTTGACGAAGGCGCGGTCTGAAGAGCCGCGCTGCACACGACGCCGGAGAGGAAGCACCGGCTCCGTTGCGTCACAAAAAAGCCGGCGCGAAATCGCGCCGGCCCGGGGGAGAGGGAAACCGTGATTATTTCGTCGTGACGGACACCGGGATGGTGATCTCGCCCTGGCCGAAGCCCTTCAGGTAGAGCGCACCGGCGCCCGGCTTGCCGCCCTGCACGGTGATCACAACATTGTTCGATCCCTCCGGCACCACGATCTCCGGCATGATCACGCTCTCGGGGACGTCGGTGGTCACATCGAGCAGCAGCCCGCCCTGCGGGGCGGTGCCGGGGATGGTGAACTCGAGGGTCTGCTGCTCGCCGGAACGAAGCGTGAGCGCGGACGGTGTCACGGTCACGCCGGAGGCGTCGGCCCGGAACACGCCGGCGGACAGGGTGGAGCCACCGCCGCTGACCGCGACGTTATAATTGCGGTTGGGATCGACGGGCGGGACAAAGAAACTGAGCGCGCTGGGCGATTCGTAAACGGTGCGGGCCGGCGCCGTGCCGAGGTAGACGACGTCCTGCGGGGAAAAACCACCGCCGAGCACGCTGACCCGGGCGCCGACGGGGCCGCGGTTGACCTCCAGCGGCAGCGCATAGCGGCGCACAACCTTGAAATGGAAGACCTGGGAGTAGGCCTCGTAATGCGCCGTGGGCGCACTCGTGTTGAAACGGTAGCGGACGAGAATGTAATAGGCGGCTTCATCGCGGCCCGCCGGCAGCGGGTAGTCGTATTCATAGACATCGCCCGCCAGCGTGCCCTTCCGCATCGGCTGGTCCTGCCCGTCGATCACCGCGCTGACCTGGATGCTGGACCGGTCGAGATCGCGCGAGGTCGGCGTCACGCGGGTCGTGATCGTATAAAGCTGTGACGGATTCTCCCGCAACTGCTCGGGAGTGAGATTGGTGATGGTGATGTTGCAGCCGGCCAGGAACAGCAGGCAGAGCGTGACCGCAAGGCCGGGAAATATTCTTCTCGCTTGGGAGAGGCGTGTCATGTGCATTGGGATTTTCAAAGGGAAGTCGGCGGCTGCGCCGGCAGCCTGTAAGACGGCTCTTGTAATGCTCGAACTCGCTCCAGCGCAAGCAAAAGCTCGGCGCATTCCGGCGCTCGGTCTCTACGTGCATGTGCCGTTTTGCGCGTCGACCTGCGACTTTTGCGCTTTCTATCAGACCCAGCCGACAGCCGGAAGCGTGCGGCGGTTCCTTGCCGTGATGGTGGCGGAAGCCGCATTGGTGGCATGCAACCGTCCGGTGGACACGGTGTTCTGGGGCGGCGGCACGCCGGGATTGCTGTCGGCGCGGGCGCTGGCGGAGCTGGGCGGAATCGTGCGGCGCCGGTGCGGCGGCCGGCCGCAGGAATGGAGCGTGGAGATGACGCCGGTTTCGGCGACGCCGGAGCGCCTGGCGGCGCTCCGGGACATCGGGGTGACGCGAATCTCGATGGGCGTGCAAAGTTTCCAGCCGGCGTTGCTGGAGGCGCTGGGGCGCCGGCATACGCGCCAGCAGGCGCTGCGGGCTTACGAGCGGGTGCGCGCGGCCGGCTTCGCC
>JBAZMN010000119.1:0-5834 GCA_041649735.1 Opitutaceae bacterium
CGGCGTACGCCACGCCGCAGCGTTTCCCCGAGGCTGACGCCACGCTGGTGTCTCGGCCGGAAGAGATTCCCGCACGCCTGTTCCTCGACCGCGGCACCCTCGCGGTCATCATGACCCACCACTATCGCCACGACCTGCCCCTGCTCCGCCAATTGCTGCCCCGCCCGCTCGCCTACCTCGGGTTGCTTGGGCCCAAACAACGCGCCGAAAAAATCCTCGCGACCCTGGCGACGGAGGGATTCGCCATCACCCCCGGGATGCGCTCACGGCTCCACGCTCCGGTCGGCCTGGATCTCGGCGCGGAAAGCCCGGCAGAGATCGCGCTGTCCATCCTGGCCGAGATGCAGGCCGTCCTGGCCGGCCGCGAGGGCCGGCCGTTGCGCGAGCGGACCGATCCGATCCATGGCTGAGCCCCTTCATGTAGGCGCCGTCATCCTCGCCGCCGGCGCCTCGACCCGCTTGGGCGAACCCAAGCAATTGTTGCGGATCGGCGACCGCACTCTCCTGCGGCGCACCGTCGATGTCGCCCTCGCCTCGTCCGTCTGGCCGGTGGTGGTCGTGCTCGGGGCGCAGGCCGGGCGGATCCGCCCGGAGATCGTGCGGCTGCCGGTGCTGATCGTGGAAAACCGCAGCTGGGAGGAAGGCCTGGCGTCATCCATCCGTGCGGGAGTACGGGTACTGGATTCTTTTTCATTGTCGCTGGCAGCCGCGCTGCTCGTGCTCTGCGACCAGCCGAATCTGTCGGCGAACGCCCTGGCCCGCCTGACTGCCGTCCATCGCCGCAGCGGCCGGTCAATCGTGGCCGCGCACTACGACGGGCATCCCGGTCCACCCGTCCTGTTTGCGCGCAGTCATTTCCCTGAACTCACTGAAATGCACGGCCCGGGCGGCGCCCGGGCGCTTCTTGCCCGGCACGCCGCCGGTCTTGCCACCGTCCACCTCCCGAAACTCGCCGTCGATCTGGACACGCCCGCCGACTACCGCGAATTTCTGGCAAATCAACCATCCAACCCCGGAGCTGAACCATGAATAAACCATCCCGTTGCCTCCTGGTGTTCACTTGTCTGACGCTCGGGTGCCTGCCTGCAATGGCGGACGTGACCGATGCCGAACTGGCGCTCCGCAAGGATGTGCTCAAAGCGGAGCTCGCCGGGATGGAGGACGCCTTCTGTGCCATGGCCAGGGAGAAAGGCATCCTTGCCGCCTTCGAGTATTTCGCCGCCCCGGATGTCGCTTTCGTCGACACCGATCCCCGCCGGTTTCGCGGCCTCGCCGCCGTGCGCGAGCGGATGGGACCGGACCGACCGGGGGTCTCGGTGACCTGGTCGGCCCTGTTCACCGATGTTTCCGATGACGGCACTCTCGGTTACAACTGGGGACGCTACGAATGGCGGGCTCCAGGTGCCGACGGCCAGCCGGTCATCCGGGCCGGTTTCTTCCTCACAATCTGGAAACGTCAGCCCGACGGCAGCTGGCGCTACGTCATGGATAACGGCGCGCCCGACCGGCCGATTCCTGTATCCAAGCCGGAGGCCGGGAAACAGCCCTGAGGCGGGCCCGCCGCTCAGGGCAGCCTGGCTTCCTCGACCTTCTTCGCCTGCGCCGCGCGATAATCGTCGAGGGCTTTTTTGACCTTCGCGTCGTTCAAGGCCAGGATCGCCGCCGCGAAGAGCGCGGCGTTGATGGCGCCGGGTTTGCCGATGGCAAACGTCGCCACGGGAATTCCACCCGGCATCTGCACCATGGAAAGCAGGGAATCGAGACCCTTGAGCGACGCCGACTCCATGGGTACGCCCAGCACCGGCAACGGCGTGAGCGCCGCCGCCACGCCGGCGAGGTGGGCCGCGCCGCCCGCGCCGGCGATGACCGCCTTCAAGCCGCGGTCGCGGGCCGAGGAGCCCCATTCATACATCAGTTTCGGGGTGCGGTGCGCACTGATCACGCGCTTCTCGTAGGGGATGCCCAGCGCCTCAAGCGTCTGCGCCGCGTGCTGCATCGTCTCCCAATCCGACGTGCTGCCCATGATGATGCCGATTAACGGTGTGGACATAGGTGTTGGGCTATGGGTGATGAGTTTGGCGCGCCTCGGCAACACCTAACCTTTGGCCAGAACCCACGATCTCTGACCTCAAATCAGTGACACGCCCTTCGGCATTTTCACAACCGTCGTGCCGGCGATCTTGTCGTGCCAGGACTGCTTCTCGCCGTCGAACGCCACCCACAGGAAACCGAGCCCCACGACCGCCAGCGAAAGGAAGCAGCTGAGCGCCCGCACGACCGTGGTGGTCCAATCCAGCGGGCGGTCGTCGAGCCGGACGACCTTGAGGTGGAAGATGCTGCCACCAACGGTGGTCCCGCGCAGCTTCCACAACACGGCCCCGTAGGCCGCGAGCAGGAGCAAGCACAGGCCCATGCGGGAATGCACCCACGGCATAAGCTTCACGACCAGACAGCAGAGAATGAGGTCGACCAGGACTGCCCCCGTCCGGATCCAGAAGCCGGCCCGCGGCAGGGCGACGGCGGCAGCGACGGGCTGGGTGAAAACCACGGGAGGAAGCGCTGTCCCGGCGACCGGCTCGCCGGCGCCGCCGGCCGCAACTGCCACCCCGGCAACCGGCGGCGGACCGGCCATCGGTACGGCGGCAGCCGCCACCGCGGGCTTGGTGCCGTTGCGCCGCATCAAGCGGATGAGCGTGTAGAACACCGTGCCGAGTCCGAGCACCCCGATCAGCATCGAAACGATCAACGCCACGACGGGCACGAGGTAGAGTCCCATGACCAGGAGGCCACCGATGAACACGGCCGCCACCGCCTGCGAGAACAGGCCTTCGCCCAGAAATCCGGTGAACCGCCGGCCGAACCAGGCAAGCATGGCGGCGCGCCCGAAGAGCTTGCCCGCAAACAGGCCCAGCGCGAGGAACGGGATGACCAGCACGCCGATGCCGGTGATCGCGAGCAGAAGGAAAACCAGCGGCATCGCCAGCATGGCCAGCAGGGCGGCCAGCAGCGTGAAGCCCGGCTGCTGCTCGAGGGTCTCGGCGCATTTCTCGATGCCGCGGGGGAAGAGCAGGGCCAGCAGCAGGTAGCAGCCGAGAAACGCCGCCGCCACGATCCAGGCCCAGCCGGTGCCGCTGGCAAAGGAAAGCAGGCGGCCTTTGAACAGCGCCGACTGCATCCACGCGTACAGCCAGTCGAATGACGGAAAATGCTGCGCGATCGTGACCTGTTGCACGCCACCATGTACCACCGCGTTCGGATCGCGGTGCACCGCCCCGCCCACCGCCACGACCTCGCCGTGGACCACGGCCCTGGGGCCAAGCTCGACGTTGCCGCCCACCGCCACGACTTCGCCCCCGACCGGACCGTTGACATGCACGCTGCCCAGGACCGCCACGGCTTCCCCACCCACCGAACCATTGACCGTGGTGCTGCCGAGAATCGAGACCGCCGCGTCCGTGACCTCGCCTTCCACCGTGGTGCTGCCCAAGATCGAGACCGCCGTCTCGACGCTCTCATCCTTGCCGATCACGGTGTTTTGGGTGAAGGACACCCGTTCGTTGTTGCTGCCAGCCGAGCCATGATGCACGTGAGCATGCTCCGGCGCGGGTTCCTTGACGGTTTGCTCCTCCCCGGCGGCCTCGGGTTCCTTGGCCTGCTCATCGACCTGAGGGGCAGGAGCGGTCGGAACCGCCGCCGCTGATGGAGCCACCGGCGTTGCCACGGCCGGCGGGGCCGGTGGCGGGGTTTCGGGCTTTGCCGGTTCGACCGCGGCCGGCGGCTCCGGCTTGTCTGCCGTAACCACCGCGGGAGCGGGGGGCGGCGCATCTTCACCGCGGGTGGCGGGCGCCAGGGTCAGGGCGATGGTGACCACGGTGCCGAGGAAACTCAGGAGATAGTAACGTTTCATGGAGGGAAAAAGATTGGTTCGGTGGTCAAGTGACTCGGGGATCAACGATGAACCCAAAGGGTGCGGTAGGCCGTCGCACCGAGGCCGAAGAGCATGGCATACAGGCCGGCGACAAATGCGATGACACCATAGAACCACAGGGTCGGAATCGTGCGTCCGATCAGCAGGCCGAAATCGGCGAGACCGCGCCCGATGGCCAGCACCCGCTGCGCAAATGCAAGCACCGGCGCCAGCGTTCCGCTCGTTGGCGCGGCATCCAAGCCTGTCTGGACGTAAACGCCGGTGAAAACCACCAGGCAGGCCAAGCCGCCACAGAGACCGAGAAACATGGTGCGCGCCCACCGCGGCCAAGAGGCGTAGGATTTGTGCCACCACGGAATGGCCGCGCGCCGCTCGATTTCCGCCAGCAGGCGCGCCTCCAGCGAGGCCGGCGCGCGGCGGTCGGGCAGCGCACGCAGGGCCGCATGCACTATTTGTTCAAGTTGTTCTGGATTCAGGCGTTCCATGGCAGATAATTCCGTGTTTCCCCGTTCATACTTCCAGTTTCTCGTGACTGGTGCCGCTGCGCGCCAGCACCTTGGCCAGCGCTTCGCGTGCCCGCATAATATCGGTTTTCACCTTGCTGAGCGACACTCCCAGCCGTCTGGCGATGTCCTCATAGGGGAGATCCTCGAAATGGAAAAGCACCAGCGGCACCCGTTGGTGTTCGGGCAGTTTCTCGAGCGCACGCTCCACCCACGCGCGGCGGTCGGCCTGCGTCAGGTTGTCGAGGAAGTTCTCGGACGAGGCAAATTCCACCGGCTGTTCATCGTCTTCTCCGCCGCCGGAGGTGAGCTCGGAGAAAAAGCGCCAGCGCTTCCGGTACCGCTGTAGGTGGTTGAGGCTGAGATTGGTCGTAACCGTCTTTAACCAGCCGCCGGCCGTGGTGCTGCCCTGCAGGTTCTCCCAGTGCTCGTAGGCCTTCAGGAACACCTCCTGGGAGATGTCCTCGGCCTGCGTCTCGTTGCCGAGGAGACGCACCGCCGTCGTATAGACCATGTCCTGGTAGTTACGCATGAACGTCGTGAAATCGATCGGGGAGATTATGCCCTCGGCGGTGGCTTGCACTGGAATGTCATCGTTCATGCGCAAAACACAGTCCGGTGGCACAAAGTCGCAGGAATACGCAGGGCTGGATCGGGGATCGGGTGACCGGGGAATTTCTGCCAGAGAGCCTGGCCGCTGCCAAGGGGATAACCCGCCCGGCTTGCCCGACCCGGGCTTTTGCGGCACACTGGAGGAAAAGCAACCGCCTGAGCAACCCCGCCAGGCCACCCCCACATGGCAACTTCCTCTGCCTCCCCCTCCGATCCCATACCCATCCCGGGATTCCTGCCCGTCGATCCGGATCTTGAAGCCGCCGTGCGCGCCGAAGGCGGGAAACTCTTCGCGCTCATGGATGCCCACCCGGCTCCCGGCATCTTCTCCAAAAAGGGCGCCTACGCGCGCCTCATGGAATGGTCGATGCAGGATCCCGTGTTCAAGACGCAGCTCTTCCGTTTCGTGGATGTGCTGCCGTCACTCCATTCCTCCTCCGAAATCGTCCGCCATTTGCAGGAATATCTCGGGGACAAGGCCGTCGAACTGCATCCGGCGCTCAAGACCGGCCTGGCAGCCGCGTCGCTGGCGCCCGCCCTGGTCGCCAATCCGGTGAAGGCGCAGGTCGTGGACATGGCGCGGCAGTTTGTGGCCGGGGAGGGTCCGGATGATCTCGTCCGGCAGCTCCGCCAGAACGCCCGGGCCGGCCTTGCCACCACCATCGACCTCCTCGGCGAAACCGTGGTCAGCGAGGCCGAGGCCGACGCGTTTCTCCAGCGCAACCTCGATGTGCTCAACACCGTGGCCGCCGCGCTCGTCCGGGATCCGGGTAACGACTTCAGCGACACCG
>JBAZMN010000120.1:0-5815 GCA_041649735.1 Opitutaceae bacterium
GCGGTGAACGGCAGCCGCATCAGCTCCGGCGGCGGGGTGAGGGCGTGCCGGAGCAGCCGGCCGAAGACGGCCTTGGGCACGGCCTTCTTGTCGTCGGGCACCGGCAGCCCGCCCTCTGCGACGTGGAAGATCCCCTTGGTCGTGCGGCGGTCGCTCTTGGGATTGTGCAGCACGCCCTGCTTCACGCGGTACGAGGTGACGATGTCCGTGGCGAACACGTCGCGGTCGGGCGGCAGCGAGAGCGCACGGGCCAGGCCGTAGCGGTCGAGCACGAAGGTGCGCACCGGCAGGCGCGGCACCTCGACCGCGTCCTGCAGGTAGTCGTAGAGGAAGTTCTGGATGCGCTGGTCGACGGGGCAGAGGTGGTTCGAGAGCAGGCGGTCCTTCTCGTGGCTGAGCGCCAGCATGCCGCCCATGAGTTCCGCGAGGTCGGCGTCGGCCTGGAGCGGAAAGGTCGGGCAGCCGAGGTCCCGCAGCTTGAGGTTGAGGTAAAGCAGGAGTTTCTGCTCCGTGTCAGGGGTCGCGGGAGCGCCCAGACCGGTGCGATCCTGCTGTTCGGACGTGAGGCCGACGTGCATAGGTGAATTGGGGTGAAGCTAGACTGAAGAAGTGACGATGCAAGAACACCCGGCCAGGTTGCACAATTTGCTTTTCCCTGATGACCGTTCGGCTTTTTAGTTCCCTGGTTGGCCGAATTTCAGCCCGTCCCTTGATGCATTCCGCCCGGCGTTGTCTTCTTCTCTTTGCCGCTTTCGCAGGCGGGTTGGTACATGGCGCCCCGGCCACCCGTGTTGCCTGCGTGGGCGACAGCATCACGGCCGGTGCCTTTTTGCCTGATCCCGCCGTCGCCGCCTACCCGGCCCGCTTGGGGCGACTGCTGGGTCCGGATTGGGACGTGCGCAATTTCGGGGTCAGCGCTACGACCCTGCTGCAGCATGGCGACCACCCTTACGAGGCCCAGCCGGCCCTGCCGGAGGCATTGGGATTTCGGCCCGATGTCGTGGTCATCGCCTTGGGCACCAACGACAGCAAGCATCCCGGAGATGGCTCACTGGATTCTGCCGACGCGCCCGACAACTGGGCGCACCGGGGCGAGTTTGTCCCGGACTACGAAGCGCTGATCGTCCGATTCCGCCAGGCGAACCCGGCGGCAAAGATCTATGTTTGCCTGCCTCCACCGGCCTTTCCGGGGCGTTGGGGAATCAATGGGCGCACCATTCATGATGAAATCATCCCCCTGATCCGGCAGGTGGCGCAGAAGACGCAGACGGACGTTATCGACCTGTACACGCCGTTTGAGGGCAGGGGGGCGCGGTTTGGCGATTCGGTGCATCCCGACGCGGAGGGCGCCCGCATGCTGGCCACGGTCGTCTACCGCGCCCTGACCGGTCACGAGCCGCCCGAGCGTCCGTTGGCAGAATGACGCTTGGTCACCAACCGCCGGTTGCTTTCGCCATCCCAAGCACCCTGGCGAGCTCTTTCGGGCGCTGGACGTCAGCTTCGCGCGACCGGAGGGGTGGTAATGTAGGACGCTACCAAACCTGGTTGATCCGGCCGCCCAGCCGCGCGCAGGCGGCGTGGCGCGGGCAGGTGACGAGGTGGTCGTTGACCATGCCCGTGGCCTGCATGTGCGCATAGCAGATCGTGCTGCCGACAAACGTGAATCCGCGCTGCTGCAGGTCGCGGCTCATCGCATCCGACTCGCGGGTGCGGGCCGGCACCTGCTTGAGGCTGCGCCAGGCGTTCCGGATCGGCCGGCCGTTGACGAACTGCCAGAGATAGCGGTCGAACGTGCCGAATTCGTCACGCACGTCGAGAAACGCCCGGGCGTTGCGGATGGCGGCGGCGATCTTCAGGCGGTTGCGCACGATGCCGGCGTCGGCCAGCAGCGCGGCCACTTTGCGGGCGCCGTAGCGGGCGATCTTTTCCGCGTCGAAGCCGTCGAACGCGCGCCGGTAGTTCTCACGCTTGTTGAGGATGGTGAGCCAGCTCAACCCCGCCTGTGCGCCTTCGAGGATGAGAAACTCGAACAGGGCGCGGTCGTCGTGCAGCGGCAGGCCCCACTCGGTGTCGTGGTAGACGCGGTAGCGTTCGGTCGTGGCCCAGGGACAGGGTGCGGATGCGGGCATGGCCGCAGGATCGCATTACCGATTTCGGAAGCAAGGCCGCAAGCAGGCTCAGCATGCGCAAAAAGAGTGGGTATGCTCGTCTTCCGACCTCTGATCTCTGGCTTCCGGCCTCTGACTTCAGCCCCTGTCCCGCTCGCCCTCTGGCAGCCACCAGGAACATCCGGCCGCGGCCAGCGCCAGCAGGCTTGTGGCAAGCAGGGCCAGACGAAAGTCGCCGACCGGCGCCAGCCAGCCGAAGATGACCGACGCCACCGCGGCGGCGAGCCGGCCGATGTTGTAGCAAAAGCCCGCGCCGGTCGTGCGCAGCAGCGTGGGAAACAGCGGCGGCAGGTACATCGTGAACAGGCCGAAGACACCGGAGAAAAACCCGGTCAGCGGCATCCAGAACCAGGCGAGCGCGCCAAAGCCGCGCGGGACGATGAAGGCGCCGGCCATGCTGCCGAAGAGGCCGAGGAACAGGAGGAGGATGGCGCGCCGGTTGTTCACCTGCCGCGCGAGCCAGCCGGCGGCAAAGTTGCCGGCGATCGCCAGCGCGTTCACGAGGAAGAAGGCCGCCGACACCCGCCGCGTGATCTCGGCCGGCGGCAGGCCCGCGGCATCGAGCAGCCGGCGCAGATGCTGCGAGTGCCAGAACACGAACAGCCACCAGGCCGACAGGCTCAGCGCGCAGACGACGGACGTGATCCAGGTGGTCCGGGCGATGTCGCCGCGAAACAGTTCGCGCACCCCGGGGTTTTTGTGTCCGACGGCCTGCTCCGCCCGCGCCCACGCCTCCGGTTCGGGCACCTGGCGGCGGATCCAGAAGACGAGCAGCGCCGGGAGCACACCGAGGAGAAACACAAAACGTTCGGAGGGCGGGTGGGGCAGCAGCGCCAGCAGACCGACCGTGGTGGCGGCGAGCAGGATGCCCAGGTTCACACCGGTCTGCAGCACGGCGGCGAGCCAGGGGCGCCAGGCCCGCGGCCACGTTTCCGTGAGCAGCGACGCGCCCACGGCCCATTCGCCGCCGATGCCAAGCGCCGCGACGAAACGGAAGATCATGAGCTGCCACCACGTCTGGGCCAGGGCGCACAGCCCGGTGCAGAGCGCGTAGGTGAGCACGGTCAGCGCCAGCGCGCGGCTGCGGCCGAGCAGGTCGCCCAGCCGGCCGAAGAAGGCGCCGCCCGCGGCCCAGCCGACGAGAAACGCGGCCTGAATGTACGCGGTCTTTTCCTTCACCGCGGGGTCCGACGCGCTGGTGGCGGCGAGGAGCTGGATCACCAGCGGCGTGGCCACGAGCGTATAGAGGTGCAGCTCGAGTCCGTCGAACAGCCACCCGAGCCAGGCGGCGATGCCGGATTTCCACTGCCGCGGGGAGAGTTCGCCGAGGCGGACGGCTTCGCGGGGCGCGGCGGGCGGGCTCATGGGGCAGGCGAGTGAGTACCCGCCGCGCCGCCCGGCTCAAGCCAAATGACGGGAACCCACGACCTGAATTGACCACGAATCACACCGATGGGCACGAAGTCACCGAGGGCGGAAACGAGAGGGGTGGGTTAAAACAGGAACCCCACAATCGGGGCACTCCACGATGAAGGCTGCCCTGCTGGACTTTGTGTTCGCCGTGGTTTTCCCGACCTAGGCCGGTTCGGCCAGCAGGCTGTCGAGGTCGAGCCGGTGAGTGAACATGGCCACGCCGCCGTCCGCCGAGCGCGGCCATTCCTCGCGCGGCCGGTCGCGGTAGAGTTCGACGCCGTTGCCGTCGGGGTCGCGCAGATAGAGCGCCTCGCTCACGCCATGGTCGGCCGCGCCCTCGAGCGGAATGCCGGCCTGCCGGAGGCGGCGCAGAGCGTCGGCCAGGGCGGCGCGGGTCGGATAAAGGATGGCCACGTGGTAGAGTCCGGTCGTGCCCGGCGCGGGCGGTTTGCCGCCCTGGCTCTCCCAGGTATTGAGGCCCAGATGATGATGGTAGCCGCCGGCGGAGATGAACGCGGCCTGCGGGCCAAACCGCTGCATGAGCTGGAAGCCGAGCACCCCGCAATAGAAGTCGAGCGCGCGCTGGAGGTCGGCGACCTTGAGGTGGACGTGTCCGATGCGGACACCGGGATCAATGGACGGAGGATGGACCTGGACCATGGAACGGAAGATGTCGGGCCATGGCGAAAAGGCAAAAACTGTACCCGGAAGCCAGAAGTCAGAGGACAGAAGCCAGATGTCAGAAGGCGGAAGCCAGAAAGCAGACGCAGAGGATAGATGTCGGAGATCACCGTACGTGTACGGCGATGCGTGATCACTCCGGCGCGGTGAGGAAGCGCTCCAGGGCGTCGCTGACGAGGCGGTCGGTCTGCCATGAGTCCCGCGGCGCCATCTTGGCCGCCGCGCTGAACCGCCAGAGCGCATCAGTCGGGAAGGCCACGCGATAGGTGCGCGCCGCCTCGATCCCGCCGGTTTTGACCCGGGGCGACGGGCAGACTAGCAGCGGTGGGTCCCCGGCGGCGGCAATCCGGCGCGTGGCTTCCATGATCTCAGCTCCGGACATTTCGGCCACTCCGATCGGGGCATAGTAGAACAGGAGCGTCACGTCGGAGATGCGGGTGATGCCGGCGATGACCGGAACCTGATCGAACGGGGCATAGGCGCCCACGATGGCAAAATCAGCATCGGCCGCCCGGCGGACCGCCGCTCCGACCGCCATGGAGTAATCGTGATGGGTCTTGAGCGAGGCCGGCACGAGTGGCGAGTTTTCGCGTCCCGGCGTCCAGTGCCAGCGGCTGTCGAAGCTGCGCGCGGCGACCAGCGTGGATGCGGTTGCGTGCATCACGAGCAGATCGGCGCCGCAGACGGTGCCCGCGACCGAGCTGCTGGTCCCGCCCATGAGCGCGGGGATGGCGGCGCCGGCCGCGTAGGTGGCGGGATCGTCCGACGCGACCCAGAAGATGAGGCGCCCGGGAGCGAGAGGATTGTAGTAAACGAGACCGAGCGCGCATCGTGCGGCGGGAAAATTCACACCGTCATCGCAGCGGATGGATCCGTCGGCGAATCGCACCGGCAGGCGGCCGGCGAGGCGGGCCACGAGCGCGTTTTGGGTGGCGGTGCCGATGAGGATGAGATGGCCGCGCGCCAGATCGGCGTCGGTCACCTCGGTATCCGCCTTGGTACTCAAGCGGCCGTAGAGATTCTGGCTGTGCGGCACCCCGTCGGGGCCCGCCTCGCCGCGGTCATTCAGCCACGCGGGATTGGGGCTTTTGCTGGCGGCCGCGGCGGCGGCGCGCATGGCCGCGCGCTCGGCATCGGAGCCCCGGGTGCCGTAGACGATGAGCAGCGGCTCGCCCTCGTAAAGCAGCAGGGCGCTGCCGGGCGTATGCAGACGCCAGGGGATTGCCTCGGTCTTCGCTTCGAAATGCCAGCCCTTCGCTCCGGCAGCCAGCACGATGGTCTCCGGCCGCGGGGCCGGCAGCGTGATCGGGATCGCGCCGTTCACGACGACGTGCAACGGCTGGGCGCGGTCAAAGGGCGACTCCGCCAGGCGCAGCCGCAGGCGGGTGATGTTGGTGAGCTCGGCGAAAAGGGTGTTGGGATGGCCGGCGGTCAGGACAAAACGCGCGGGCCGGGGCGCGGGGCCCCACTCGGCGATCTCCGCCCACCAGCCGCGCACCGCACCGCCGTCGAGGGCGGTGTAGTCGACGTGGCGCACCGTGCGCGAGTCGGGC
>JBAZMN010000121.1:0-5804 GCA_041649735.1 Opitutaceae bacterium
CGCCACGGCCGCGGGCAGCGCGCTGGTTTCCGCCGCCGCGCTCAAGGCCGGCGACTGGGCGCAAATTACCGCCCGCGCCCGCCAGTTCGTCCAAGCCGCTGCAGCCGTGAATTGACTCCCAGCGTCCCCGGGCCTCGGGTCCGCGACGACTGCAGCACCGGCCTCAGCTGGCCGCCGGCTGCCGGAAAAACGCGCCGGCCGCCTCGCGATCGCGGGCGATCTGGGCGCGCAGTTGCTCCACATCGGCAAATTTCTGCTCCGGGCGGAGGAACTTGAGCCACTCGACCGTCACGCGGCCGCCCGTCGCCAAGGGACACTCCCCCAGCACATGCACCTCGAGCAGCGGGCCGCCGGCCGGGCCCACGGTCGGGCGCAACCCGTAATTGGCCACGCCGGGCAGGGCGGCGGGCGCCTGCTCCCCGGTGATGCGCACCGCATAAACGCCATGGCGCGGCTGCAGCTCCGGCTGCCAGGGCACGTTGAGCGTGGGGAAGCCGAGGGTGCGCCCCAGCCGCCGGCCGGGCACGACCTCGCCCTCCGCGAAATAGGAATAGCCGAGCAGCATGTTGGCCTCCTCCAGCCGGCCCGCCTTGAGATCGTCCCGGATGCGCGTGCTGCTGATGGGTGCGCCGTTGTATTGCATGCGCGGGACGCTGACCACGGCCACCTGCTGCGTCCCCGCCTCGGCCAGCAACAGGGCGACGTCCCCGCGGCGGCCCGCGCCAAAACGCCAGTTTTCCCCCACATAAACCCCCGCCAGCTGCGGCAGGTGGCGCCGCAGATGCGGCAGAAACCCCGGCGCCGTGATCCGCGCGAACTCCGGCGTGAACGGCTGCTCGATGACGGCATCCACGCCCAGCCGGAACAGGACCCGGGCCTTCATCTCCGGACTCATGAGCATGGGCGTGCGCGCCGCCGGATGGAACACCGCGCTCGGATGCGGCCAGAAGGTCAGCACGCCGGCCAGTCCGTTGCAGCGGCGCGCGGTGTGGACGGCCGACTCGATGACCGCCTGGTGACCGAGATGGACGCCGTCGAACATGCCGATGGCGAGGTGCAGCGGCCGGGGCGGGAGGTGGGCTCCCTCCAGACCGGGAAAGTGGGCGGGCGGGCTCACGCGACGAAACTCGGCACCACTTCGTAGACGGGCAGCAGCCGCTTGGCGATCTCCGGCACGGGCAGCCGCTCGATTTCCTCCAGCGGCAGCGCGGCCTCGATCCGGAATTTGTCGGTGGCCGTGCGGCGCAGCGCGCTCAGATGCGCCCCGCAGCCGAGCTTCTGGCCGAGGTCGTGCGCCAGGGTGCGCACATAGGTGCCCTTGCTGCAGCGCAGGCGGAAATCGAGATGCGGCAGGGCGAAACGGGTCAGTTCGTAAGCCGACACCCGGATGAACCGCGGCTCGCGCGCCACCTCCTCGCCGCGGCGCGCCTTCTTGTAGAGGGGCACCCCGTCGATCTTGATGGCCGAAAACATCGGCGGCGTCTGGTACTGGTCGCCGAAAAACGCCTGCATGGCCGTGCGCACCTGTTCCTCGGTGAACGCCGGCACCGGCCGCGTCTCCATGACTTCGCCGTCAGCATCCTGGGAGTTGGTGATCCGGCCGAGCTCGATCGTGCCCTCGTATTCCTTGTCGAGGTTGGTGAGGTATTGCGAGATGCGCGTGGCCCGGCCGATGAGCATGATGAGCAGGCCGGTCGCCATCGGGTCGAGCGTGCCGGCGTGCCCGATGCGTTTCATGGCGAGCTTGCGGCGCAGCCGCGCCACCACGTCGTGCGAGGTGAAGCCGCCGGGCTTGTCCACCAGCAGAATGCCTTCGAGTTCCTTGGGTTTGCCGAGCATGGGAGGGGAAAATTTGCCGCCGGGTGGAACCATCACCCAGGGACGGCGGGATGCAATGACGTTTCTTCGGCATCCCGGCCAGCTTTTTCCCGGGCCGGCGGGTGCAAGCTTGCGTTTGATTTCACCGCCGCCCTCTCTATTAATGGGCTCCGGCGTGCCGGCAGCTCCGGTCCGCCACCCCTCCACCCCAATGAAAATACGCTTCCTCGCCCCCCTCGCGGTGTTCGCCGCCCTCGGCGTCGCCGCCGCTCCCGCCCGCGCCTCCCTCTCTGATCTGCTCAAGCCCGGCACCGCCACCAAGACCTCCGACGACACCGGCGGCTCGAAGATGCCCGAATACAAGGGCGTGAAACACGCCATCGGCGTCGTTGATTTCGAAAATCAAAACGGGTTCTTCCCGGAGTCGGACCTGAGCCAGAATTTCCGCCTCATGCTCGAATCGGCCCTTTTTGCCACCAATCGCTTTGTCATCGTCGAGCGCGAAAAGCTGGACACCGTGATGCAGGAGCAGGATCTGCAGACGAGCGGACGCGCCGCCAAGGCCGCCAACGTGGCCCAGACCGGCAAGCTGCGCAGCGCCCGTTACCTGGCCACGGGCAAGGTCATCGAGGCGGCCACGGATACCTCGGGCGACGGCGGCGGCCTGAACATCAAGGGCATCCATCTCGGCGGCTCCTCCGCCAAGTCCCATGTCGTGGTGGTCGTCAAGCTGGTCGACACGACCTCCGGCCAGGTCACGGCCGAGGAACGCATCCGCGGCGAGGCCGGCAAGACCAGCCTCAACCTCGGCTATTCCGGAGGCAACGTCGGCGGCGGCCTCAGCTCCTTTGCCAAAACCCCCCTGGGCGAAGCCGCGCAGGACTGCATCAACCAGGCCGTGAAATTCATTGCCGAGAAGATGGAAGGCACGCCGATCGAAGGGACCGTTGTCGGCGTCTCCGGCGATCAGGTCATCGTCAGTCTGGGCCAGAACTACGGCATCGCCTCTGGTCAGGCCCTCGTCGTGCGCAAGAAAGGCGAGGTGCTCACCGACCCCGACACCGGCGAGATCCTCGGCTCCAGTGAGGGCGAGGTGGTCGGCACGCTGCAGGTGACCAGTCCCAAGGACAAGGTTGCCTACTGCAAGCTGGTTGACGGCAAGCTGCCCGCCCGCGGCGACACCGTGGTGTTGAAATAAATCCTCGCCAGCGGGCACCGGTCCCGCCCGACCCTCCGCCTGGTCAGCGCCGCCCGGCGTCGATCGTGCGAATCTGTTTGTCGAGCGCTGCCACCAGCCGCGGGTAAAACGAGTCTAGTTTTCCGCCCTTGACGTTGAAGCCGGCCGCGCAGGCGTGGCCGCCGCCGCCAAACTGGCCGGCGACCAGGTCGAGCCGGTAGGCCGGATCCTTGGCCCGCAGGCTGCCCTTGATGCCCTCGGGCCGTTCCTCGATGAGCGCGCCGATGTCGACGCCGTCAATGGCGCGGGCGTAATCCACCATGCCCTCGGTATCCTCGGGCAGCGTGCCGGTGTCGGCAAACACGCCGTCGGGCAGCAGCCCGATGCAGACCCGGCCGCCGCATTCGCGCCGGAACGAGGCGAGGAACCGCTGCAGAAGCTGCAGTTTGCCGGCCGTCTCGCGTTCGTACAGTTCGTAGCCCGCCTCCGCGGGGCTGGCGCCCCGGGCCAGCAGCTCCGCGGCCAGCAGAAAGGTGCGGCGCGAGGTCGAGCGGAAACGGAACTGGCCGGTGTCGGTGAGGATGCCGACGTAGAGCGCCTGCGCGGTCGCGGCGTCGACGGGCAGCCCGTTGTCGAACAGCATGCCCGCCAGGATTTCCGCGGTCGCGGCGGATGCCGGATCGACAAAATTGTGCCGGGCAAAGCCGTCGTGGGACAGGTGGTGGTCGATGGCGCCGAACGGCGCGGGAAAACGCGTCCGCAGCGCCTGGCCCGCGCGGTCGTGGTCGGCGCAGTCGACAAACACCGCCACGTGATCGCCGTCCGGCAAGCCGGCCGGACGCAGGAAGGTCAGCCCGCCGACGAGGAATTCCAGCCGCCGCGGGACCGGGTCGGGATTCAGACAGACGACCTCATGGCCCCGGGCACGGAGCATCCGGGCCAGCGCCACCTGGGAGCCGATGCAATCCCCGTCCGGCCGCGCATGACCGACGACCGCAATCCTGCGGCCGCGCAGCTGGTCGATGAATCCGGCAAACCGGGGCGAAAATTCGGGATAGAATGTTTCCATCAGTGCACGCGCGCTCCAGCACCACGGATTTCACGGCTGGGTCCGGATGGTTCTGATCTCATGGCGGGCAAAACGAAAAATTTCGGGAGGGCTCTCAATAGATGTCCGGGGTCGCGGCATCGTTTGGACAATCCGCGGTCAAAACTAGGACGCCGGACGCTCCTTGGGCCCGATTTCGTCCAGAAGCTGGTTCACCCGGGTGCCGCGCTCGGGCGCGTGGTCCTGAATGAACTCGAACCGGGGCACATTCTTGAGGACGATCTGCCGGCCGACCACATGGCGGATTTCGCCCGTTTTCTCCTGCAGCCAGCGGCCGCAGGCCTCCTCCGCCTCCCTGCCGCCGAACACGGAGTAGAAAACGCGGCCGTCGTGAAGATCGGGCGACACCACCACGCTGGTGATGGTGATCCGCACCGCCTCGCTCTGGTAGCGCGTGTGCAGGTAGGCGCTGATCTCGCGCTGGATGAGTTCGCTGACGCGCAGGATGCGGTTGGACATCGCAACTCCGATTTTTGATTTTTGACTTTCGATCCAGGCGGGTCCGCTCGAAAACCTAAAATCGGCACTCAAAAATCACAGGGACGCCCGGACCTTCTGGATCTCCAGGCACTCGATGACGTCGCCCTCCTTGTAGCCATCAAAACCGTCCAGGCGGATGCCGCATTCCAGGCCGGCCCGCACCTCGTTGGCGTCGTCCTTAAAACGGCGCAGCGTGCCCACGCGGCCCTCGAACACGGCCTCCTTGCCGCGGCGCACGCGGGCGGCGGCGTTGCGGTTGATCTTGCCCTCGGTGACCAGGCAGCCGGCCACGAAACCCTTCGCCACCGGGAAGATCTGGCGCACCTCGGCCGCGCCCTGTTTGATCTCGCGCAGGTCGGGTTCGAGCAGGTCGGCCATCATCTCGCGCACCTTGTCGCCCAGCTCGTAGATGATTTCAAAGGTTTCCACGCGCACGCCGTGGTGTTTCGCGAGCGGAGTCACGCCGTTCTCCAGCTTGGTGTTGAAGCCGACGATGACCGCGCCGGCGGCGCCGGCCATGAGCACGTCGTTCTTGCTGATCATGCCCACTTCGCCGGAAATGATCTCGAGGGAGACCTTCTGGCTCTTGATCCCCTCGAGGATGTTGCGCAGGGCCTCGATGGAGCCGGAAACGTCGCCCTTCAGCACAATGCGCAGCGTCTTTTGCTGGGCCGCCGCGATCTCGGCGAACAGCTTTTCCACGGAAACTTCCTTCGGCTTCGAGTCGAACGTGACCGTCTCCTTCTTGAGACGCTCCTGCTCCTCCTCGGCCAGCCGCTCGGCCTCGCGGGCGTTCTTCACGGCCTGGAACGTCGCGCCGGAATCGGGGGTGCCCGACCAGCCGATGATCTTCACGGGGGTGGAGGGCGGCGCCTCCTTCACGGTCTCACCCCGGTCGTCGAACATCGCGCGCACCTTGGCAAAATACGGACCGCACACAATGGCGTCGCCCGTGGCCAGCGTGCCGCGTTGCACGATGACCGTGGCGGTTGGACCGCGCCCGACGTCGATCTGCGACTCGATGACAACCCCGGCAGCCTCGGCCTTGGGATTGGCCTTCAGCTCCAGCACCTCGGCCTGGAGCAGGATGTAGTCGAGCAGCTCGGTAACCCCCTCGCCCTTGATGGCGGTCACGGGCACGGTGATGGTCTGGCCGCCCCAGTCCTCAGGCGGGATGCCGCGCTCCTGCATCTGGGCCTTCACGCGGTCGAGGTTGGCGCC
>JBAZMN010000122.1:0-5796 GCA_041649735.1 Opitutaceae bacterium
GTCCGGTGGCGGCGGTTTGCCCCAGGGCCTCGTCCACGAGGATCTGATCCCAGGCCACGTTCGCTGCGATTTCGTACCGGGCGTCGCCGTCGGCGCCGAGCGCCGCACGGACATAGCCGGTGGGCAAATCTCCATGCCGGGTGATGCCGTCGGCGGGAAGACCCCAGTGCCGGAGGCGGCGCAGCAATTCGTCCCCCAGCAGGTCGCGGCCGACCGCGGAAACGACGTGTGCGCACTGCCCGAGCCGGTGCAGATGGTAGGCGACGTTGAACGGCGCGCCGCCGGGGTACAGCCCGTCGGGCAGAAAATCCCAGAGGATTTCGCCAAAACAGATGATGCCGGCGGATGAGTGGGTCATGGCTCGGGCGGCTGGGGTTGATCCCGGCCGCCGGCGGGCTTGAAGCCGATGGCCTGGTAGCCCTTGGCCGCAAACATCCGGCCCTGCGACGTGCGCTGGTTAGCCAAGACGGAAGATTTCGCGAAGCCGGCGGGCAATCTGCTGCTGCCGGTCGGAGGAGACACGCCCAATGGCGGCGCTGGAACGAGTTTTCGCGATTGTATGGATAAAAAGGCAGTTGGTGGTGGTCTTGAATTCGAGACCATCAGCAGCATTGAGGTAAATACGATGGGCGGAGATCGATTCCGCCGGCTTGAGCTTGGTGCAGTAAAGGACGTTGATTTTGTCAGCGCCGGCGGCCGCGCAGACTTCGGGCGGAGAGAGGACAACCGCGGGATGTTCGTCGCGGTCGTGCTCGTTGATCCGGGCTCTGACGATGTCCCATTGGGTGAAGTTCATGCGGTCGCGTCGGTGCGGGCTCCGTTGATCTCAGCCAGATCCTGCGCGGTGGGCCGGAAGTGGCCCGGCGGACGGTGAGGAACGGGTTCCGCCGGCGGATGGTAGACGAGTTGGAAACGGTCGGGGCCGTGCTGGAGGTAGACCACGTCGCCGCGTTTGGCCCGGGCGCCGACGCGCGCGAAGTTGCGCTTGGCCTCGCTGAAACGAATGGTGCTTGTCACGGGTCCCAAGTGAGTCCCGCATGGTACCCGTGTCAAATCGAAAGACTGGGGCTTTAACCGCAGGACGCTGAGGCAGCGGAGCGATCTTCATTCTCTGCTGCCTCTGCGCCCTCGTGTGTCGGTGAAAGACAGGGCGTGCAATCAGAGCAGCGAGCCCTGCTCATTGCCGGCGGGCTTGAGGCCGATGGCCTGGTACCCCTTGGCCGTGAGCATCCGGCCCTGCGGCGTGCGCTGGAGGTAGCCCTCCATGATCAGGAACGGCTCGTGCACCTCCTCAAGGGTGTCGGCTTCCTCGCCGACGGCCACGGCGATGGTGTTCATGCCGACGGGACCGCCGGCATAGTGTTCGGCCATCACGCGCAGGATGCGCTTGTCCATCTCGTCGAGGCCGCGCGCGTCGATTTCCAGCAACTCGAGCGCGGCGGTGGCCACGGGTTGCGTGATTTTGCCCTGCGCCTTTTCCTGCGCATAGTCGCGGATGAAATAGATGAGGTTGTTGGCGATGCGCGGCGTGCCCCGGGCGCGGCCGGCGATCTCGCGGGCGCCGTCGTCGTCGATCTCGACCTGCAGGAGCCGGCAGGAGCGGCGCACGATCCCGAGGAGGGTGCCGGTGTCGTAGTAATCGAGGCGGGTCTGCAGCGTGAAGCGGCTGCGCAGCGGCGCGGTGAGCAGGCCGGCGCGCGTGGTGGCGCCGACGAGCGTGAACTTCGGCAGGCTCAGCCGCACGCTCCGGGCGTTGGGCCCCTGGTCGATCATGATGTCGAGCCGGTAGTCCTCCATCGCCGAGTAGAGGTACTCCTCGACCGTCTTCGGGATGCGGTGGATCTCGTCGATGAACAGCAGGTCGCCCTCCTCGAGGTTGGTCAGCAGGCCGGCCAGGTCGCCCGCCTTCTCGATCACGGGGCCGGAGGTCACGCGCACGTTGCGGCCCATCTCGGCGCCGAGGATGAAGGCGAGGGTGGTCTTGCCGAGGCCGGGCGGACCGCTGAAGAGGATGTGGTTGAGCGCCTCGCGGCGCTTCCGGGCCGCGCCGACCATGACCTTGAGGCGCTCGACGGTTTTGGACTGGCCGGCAAAATCGCCGAACGCCAGCGGCCGCAGCGCCGTCTCGGCGGGCGAGAGCGGGGCCGCGAGGGCGGAGCGCAGAAAATCCACGCCGGCCGGCGGCGCGGTGGGCGCCGTCGGGGGGTTGGGTTTTGGGTTCTGGGTCTTGGGTGTGGACACGGTGGTGATGGCGCGGCTCGGGCAATCAATCGGCCGGCGCAAGGCCTGCAGCGGAAGTCACGCCGTCCATTCCACCCCGGCGCCGAGGGCGCGGAGGTTTTCCACGAAGCGGGGGTGGGCGCGCTGGATGATCTCGGCGTTGCGCACGACGCTGCGGCCGGGGATGCTGGCCGCGACCATGTAGAGCGCCACGGCGGCGCGGATGACGTAGGGCGCCTCGACCACGGCGGGCCGCAGCGGCTTGTCGCCGAAGACGATCACGCGGTGGGGATCGCACACGACGACATGCGCCCCGAACTTGGCGAGTTCCGGCAGCCAGGTGAAGCCGCCCTCGTAAACCTTGTTCCAGAAGTGGATCTCTCCCCGGGTGCGGACGGCGAGCGCGATCATGCACGGCAGCAGGTCGACGGGGAAATACGGCCAGGGCGCGGCTTCGATCTTGGGCAGGAGGTTGGGCGTGTAGGGCGGCTCGATCACAAGCCGCTGGCCGCGCCGCACCACGGCGGTGTCCCCCTCGTGCTCGACGCGCACGCCGAGCTTGGCGAAGGCGCGGGTGATCAGGTCGAAATGGTGCGGCAGCGATTTTTCGACGCGGACCTCGCCGCCGGTGATGGCCCCGAGCGCGAGGAAGGTGACGATCTCGTGGTAATCGCTGTTGATCGTGAACGTGCCGCCGTGCAGCTGCCTGACGCCCTCGATCCGCAGCATGCTCGTGCCCGCGCCTTCGATCTTCGCGCCCATGGCGTTGAGGACGGCGCAGAGATCCTGCACGTGCGGTTCGCTGGCGGCGTTGACGAGCGTCGACCCGCCCTCGGCCAGCGCGGCCGCCATGATGAAATTCTCCGTCGCCGTCACCGACATGTAATCCTGCCAGTGACGGGTGCCGCGGTAGGATCCGTCCAGCGTGAGGGTCAGCTCCCCGTCGTGCGCGATCCCGGCGCCGAGTGCCCGGAGGATCTCCAGATGCGGATCAAGCTCGCGGATGCCCAGCGAACAGCCCTTGGCGCTGGACGGCATGGTCAGCCGCTTCATGCGCCAGAGGAGGGGGGCGAACAGCAGCACCGTCGAACGCATGCCGGCGGGCAGCTCGCCCCGGAGGCGCCCGGTGTCGAAGCGGGTGTGATCCACGCGCAGCTCGCCCTTCGCCTTGTCCCACGTGACGCGCGAACCCTGGGCTGTGAAGAATTCGACCAGTTTCTCCAGGTCGGTGATCGCCGGCACGTTCAGCAGCCGCACCGGCTCGGAGGCCAGCAGGGTCGCGCACAGGACGGGCAGCACGGAATTCTTGTTGCCGGACGGCACGATGGTGCCGGAGAGCGGTTGGCCGCCGTTGACAATGAGATCAGCCATGGATCAGCGAGTACAGGAATGTAGGAGCCTGTTTACAGGCGATTTCAACCGCCGGCGAGAAAGTATGATCGCTTGCAAGCAAGCTCCTACGGCCGGCCGGCGCAGAAACAAAAAGGCGCCCATCAGATGATGGACGCCTTTCAATGCGATTCGAAGCGCGACGGTTGGCAAGGCTTAACTGCCGGCCGGGGGTCCGCCCTCGGGGCGTCCGCCGCCCCGATAATCACCGCCGCCATGGCGGCGACGGCGACGGCGCCCGTGATGGCGGTGTTCGCCGCCAAAACCGCGCGATTCACCGGAAGGCTGGCCGCCGGGCTGGCCGTCCCGCGGACCGCGCTGGTCCCCTTGAAAACGGCGTCCGCGTCCGCCGCGGCGGCGGCGGCGATGCCCGCCATCGCGGTTGTACCCGCGATCACCCTGGAAGCCGGCCTCGGGTTTCGGCGCCTCAACGGGTGAGCCGCCGAAGAGCTTTTTCAACCAGCCGAAAAAGCCGCCGGATTTTTTCGGGGCCTCGGCCATGGGAGCGGGAGTGAATCCGCCCTGCTCCGGCTCGCTGTCAGGGGTTCGCTCCTGCTCACGCCAGGCCGCCGAGGGCTCGGGGCGTGATTCGGCGGGCCGGTCATTGCGGCGTTCGCGCTCCGGGCGGAAGTAGGACCGGTCTTCACGACGATCCTCGCGGCGTGGACGGAAACCGGCCGGCCGGCTGTCGGCAGTCCGGTCCTGTTCGCGGTCGGGCTGGCGGGCCACGTCACGGAAGGAGTCGCTTTCCCAGCTTTGCTCGACGCGTTTCTGCGCCTCGGGCGGGAGGATTTTCAACTCCGGCATTGGCTCCGTTTCAGCCGGCTCGGCTGGCGCGGGCAGGCTGCTGGCCGGACGAACTTCCACCGGGGCCGCCGCGGGGGTCTCGGCGACCGGAGTCGGGATCGGCGCGGGCGCCGGAACACTCGCTTCGGCAGGGGCGGCCTCGACGGGGGCGGGCGCCGGTGCCGGCGGAGCGAACGGGTTCTTGTACTCGGTCGGAGCGGCGACGATGGACACCGCCGTGGGTTTGTAGTCAGCCGCGGGAGCGGCGGGAGCGGCCTGGCTGGATGGACTGGCCGGACGTTTGCCGCGGGCCAGGCCGGAGCCGCGGTTGTTGCTAAACGCGCTGGGTGGGTTGGGGTTCGATGGCGTGCTTGGTGCACTCGCAGTCTCGGCGGCCGGGGTCACGGCGCCGGACGATTCTGGATCTGACATGTTATGTTATTTGTTTGGAACGGCGCTCACCGTTGTCGGGAGCAGCCTGTGGTTGGTGGAGAGGCATGCGGAACGCGCTGCGCGCGCTCAACACCTGCCATAAAGGACAAACCATCGGTCAAAAGCCCATCTCCGGCAACTCCAAAACCAAGGATCCAGTCTGGATGAGCGGTTGCGGGTTTATTAATGGCATGGATTATAATGACTTGCATGACTCATTCGACGGGCTTGCCAGCCGGGTCTTCCCGGCCTAGGCACACGCTGCATGGACAAGCTTGAAGAAATCTTCCAACTGCAGAACGAACTCAACCGGCGCATCGGAGTGAACCTCCCGCCGCCGACCGACGAGGAGAAAACCAAGTGGGTCCTGAACTACACCCGCGCCTTGCAGCAGGAGACGGCCGAGTTGATCGATTCCGTACCGTGGAAGTGGTGGGCCAAGTACCAGCAGTTCGACGAACAGAACGCCAAGGTGGAGGTGGTCGACTTGTTTCATTTTCTCATCTCGCTCGCGCAGACGCTGGGCATGAGCGCCGAGGATGTCTACCAAGCCTACCTCAAGAAGAACCGGGTCAATCATCAGCGCCAGGACAGCGGCTATGTGAAGAAGGACGAGGCCGACTCGAAGCACATCTGAAGCCGTTGCCAGCTGTAAGCACTAAGCGCTAAGCTCTGGGCTGAGTGACCGGGTCCTTTGGGTCGCTTAAAGCTTATCGCTTACCGCCTAAAGCTGAAGACTTACTCTGCCCGCAGGGCGATCACGGGATCGATCTTTGCCGCGCGCCGTGCCGGCAGCCACGAAGCCAACGCGGCCACCATCAACAACAGCAACGATACGGCGGCATAGATGAATGGATCGGTGGGTTTGACCGCGAAAAGCAAACTCGCCATGAGATGGCTTAGCGCCACCGCTCCAACCAGGCCCGCCACAACCCCGAGGCAGGTCTTCCACAATCCTTGGCGCAGAAT
>JBAZMN010000123.1:0-5771 GCA_041649735.1 Opitutaceae bacterium
CCGCCTCCTGGCCGAACGCCAGCGCGGCGCGCATGGCCGGCTCTCGATCAAGGGCGGCGAGGTGCAGTACGCGGAGGTGGGCGGATTCGGCAACGAGGCCCGGGTGAACCGGCTGGCCGACCTGCTGGAAGCCATCTGCGACCTCGCCGAGGTGGCCGAGGTCTACAAGGCCTAGCCCTTGGGGGCGGGAGCGGTTTTGGCCGGCGCCACCGGATAAACCGCCGAGGCGCCAATGCTGTTGTAGCGGCCAGCGGGAGCGTCCTTCGGATTGGTCGAAAAAGCCTGGCCGTTCTGCAGCAGCTTAAGCCACATCGCCCGCTGGGCGTAGGCAGTGGCACCATCGGCACCGAGCACGGCTTGCAAATCGGCCTGGGCCTTGGCGGCCAGACCCTGGAGCTGCGTCCGGCGATCTTGCGCCGACAACGTCGTGTCGGCGTTGATCCGCATCGATTCGGCGGCATATCCGTCGCGCGCCGCCAACACTGTGGCCGGCGCGTTTTCCGGCAGATTCAGGCGGCGCGTCAATGACGCGAGCGCCCGGTTGTCGGGATCGTTGGCCCGCTGGGCGGCGGCGTACTGTTCGGGTCCGATCACGGCCAGAACGTCGTCCTGCAGCTGGCGCATCGCTTCGCCGCGCGCCTGCAGCATCTCCGGGGAGGGCAACACGCCGCTTTCCAAGAGAGACTGGTCGCTGCCGTACTGGTCGTTGAAGGCTTTGTGCAGGGCAAAGATTTGCTTGTACTGCTCCTCGGTTTGGATCGCGTCGCCATATTGGCTGCGGATGTTTATCGCGATATTCGAGGATCGGAGTTCGATCTGCTCGCGATCCTCCGGTGTCAGCAGCGCGGCCATGTCACGCTCCTTCTCGCTTTGCAGCAGCTTCAATTTTTCACGATCAACCGAAAGCTGGATGCCATCCGAATCCAGATAAATTTGCTGCTGCAGCTCGGCATAATCCTGCTCAATGCGGTGCAATTGCTCGCGCTTGGCCGCGGAGAGAAAGGAATAGCGGGTGTCCGCGCCGTACATGAACAGGGTGGCGTCATCCCCGAAAGCCTCGCGGAAGGCCTCGGTAAACTCCCGCCGGGCCTGCGCGTCCGCAGTCTGCTGTTCTTTCGACATCCGGCCTGGCCGGCGCCAGTATTTGCCGTCGTTTCCCGGCGCGGGTCTCGTGGCGCGTATCTGGGTCTGCAACTTGGAGTAGGCCCGTCCCACCTTAAGCGCGCGGATCGTTTCGTCGGACAAGCCGGCGGCCTTGAGCTGGGTGGCGTCGCCCGCTTCGAGTCCGGCGAGCAGGGCGGCGACGGATGGTCCGCTGTTGGTTTTGGCGCGACTTACAGCGGGAACCGGTTCGGACGGGACCCGGTGGTCCGCCGCCGGCTGCAGCCGCAGCCGGGCCACCAACACCGCATTGGCGGCCAGTGACAATACGAGGAGGGCGATGAGCAGGGGTCGTTGCATGGGCGGAGAAGCATCGTCGCTTCCGCGGGGCGCCGTTTGACGCTCGACCGAGCAATCGGAGAAATTGCGGCGCGTTGGAAAGCTGGCTGCCCCTGAGCTACGTCCGGCCAAGGTCGTTGTCGAGTCTGGACCGCGCCGTTTCAGAACAGCTCCAGCGGGGCGCCGGCCGGTGGCGAGTCAGGCCATGGCGAGGCGTTCTGCCGGCCCCGCCGCTGCGGGTCTCGCGATGACCAGGCACGTGGCCCGCTTGCCAATCTCCCCGGCGTTTTATAGAGGGTTCTTTTGCAATCGAATGCCACTCAATTTTCGTGAACGAAAACTCTTCCCGCCTGTCTTTCCAGCAAGCCTGATCCGGTTTTTCATGTCATCGCTCCGCCTGTTGTTGATCGCCTCGCTGCTGCTGGTTGCTGCAGCGAGGAGCCTGGCCGACGCCCCGTCCTCCTCGCCGACACCCGGCGCCGCGCGGCTGGCCGCGGCTGATGCCCCCGCCCCGGCTGCCGTGGCGCCCGTCGGCGATGCGGCCTCGGCCGAGGCGACCGCGCAGGCCGCCGCCCGCCTCAAGGAACTGGTCGCGCGGCAGGACATCCTGCTCGCCGGCCTGGGAAAGGAGGAGGTCGACCAGGACAACCTCAAGCGCGACCTCCAGAGCCTCATCTTTGATTACGACGACTTCCTGCACACCCATCCCCGTTTTGCGCCGGGCTATGTCACCTACGGCCTGCTGCTGGGCAAGGTGGGCATGCGCCGCGAGTCGTCGGCCATCCTCCTCAAGGCCAATCAGCTCGATCCGGACATCCCGATCGTGAAAAACCAGCTCGGCAATTATCTCGCCGAGGAAGGCGAGCCGGTGGAGGCCGCCAACTACTTCATTTCCGCCATCCGGCTCGCGCCCACCGAACCGCTTTATCACTACCAGCTCGGCACCCTGCTGATCGAGGCCCGCGACGATTTTCTCAAGAGCGGCCAGTGGACCCGCACGCAGCTCGACCAGGCCATGCTGGAGGCCTTCAGGCACGCCGCCGAGCTGGCGCCGGATAATTTTGCCTACGCCTACCGTTATGCCGAGTCGTTCTACGATCTCGCCGCGCCGGACTGGAACGAGGCGCTCAAGCTCTGGGGCGCGCTCGAGGACCGCGCCGCCCCCGGCCTCGAAAAGGAGACCATCCGGCTGCACGCGGCCAACATCCTGATCAAGCAGCGGCGGTTTGACCACGCCCGGCTGCTCCTGCTCACCGTGACCGCCGGGCCCTTGCAGGTGCAGAAGCAAAAGCTGCTCGACCAGCTCGCGGCGAACCCCGAGAAGTAAGGCCGCACCCGCTCCGCCGGATCGGTTTCACCCCGGCGCCGGGCGCGTTTATCATGTCCCTGCTCACCAAGCTTGAACGCCTCCTTGGCCGCCTCGCCCTCCCAAACCTGTCGCTTTATCTCGTCGCCGGCCAGGTCCTCTGCTGGGGGTTGGCGCTGATGCAGGGTTTCAACCTCGAGCGCATCGCGCTGCTGCCCGCGGCGGTTTTGGCCGGCGAGTTCTGGCGGCTGGCGACGTTCCTGCTGCTGCCGCCCAGCGTCCATCCGGTGTTCATCGCGTTCGCCTGGTATCTGTTCTATCTGATGGGCACCGCGCTGGAACACTACTGGGGCCCGTTTCGCTACAATGCGTTCATCGGCCTCGGCTGGCTGCTCACCGTGGCCGTGTCATTCCTCACGCCCGCGACCTACGCCTCCAACCTGTTTCTCGCCGGCAGCGTCTTCCTCGCCTTTGCCTACCTCAATCCCGACTTCACCATGATGATCTTTTTCATCCTGCCGGTGAAGATCAAGTGGCTGGCCCTGCTCCAGTGGCTTGGCTACGGCTTCGTGCTGATCGTCGGACCCTGGTCGGCGCGGCTCATGGTGCTCGCGGCCACCGGCAATTTCCTCGTCTTCTTTGCGGGGGACCTCGTGCAGGGCGTCCGCTCCGGCCGCCGGCGGATGGCGCACCAGGCCCGGGTTTTTGCCGCCAGCCGGGACGAAGACGAACCCCGCCACCGCTGCCGCGTCTGCGGCAAGACCGACCTCAGCCATCCCCAGCTTGATTTCCGCTACTGCTCCAAGTGCGCCGGCAACCAGTGCTACTGTCCGGAGCATCTTTTCAACCACGAGCACGTGCCGGTGGATGAAGATACCAAACACTAACTCACCACAAAGACACGAAGGCACAAAGTCGGCGCAGCCAAGTTCCGATCTTTGTGTCTCGGTGCCTTTGTGGTTCAAGAGGAGCATTTATCCTCACGGGTTCGCCCTTCCGCACGCTCTCGCGTGAATACCGGAATGTCTCGATCGGTTCTTGGTCGCGATTGTCGCACCCTCGGCGAGTGGCTCGCTTTTGCCGAGGCGGAATACGCACGCCGGGGCCTCGCCCTCGGGCAGGTTGCGACCTCCGCCCACGACGAGGCGCTCTACCTCCTGCTGCGCACGCTCGGCCTGCCGCTCGACAGCGCAGTCGCGGTGCTGGACCGGCGGCTGACGCCGGCAGAAAACGCCGCGGTGGAGCGGGTGCTGCACCGCCGCATCCTCGACCGCGTGCCCGCGGCCTACCTCACCCGCGAGGCGTGGCTCGGCAGGCACCGTTTCTACGTCGATGAACGCGCGATCATCCCGCGCAGCTATTTTCTCGAAATCATCCCGCAGCTTCCCCGGCTGCGGGGGAAAAAGCCGGCCGGCGTGCGGCGCGCCGCCGATGTCTGCACCGGTTCCGGGTGCCTCGCCGTCCTGCTGGCCCGCCGGTTCCCGCGGGCGCGGATCGACGCGATCGACCTTTCGGCCGATGCGCTGGCCGTGGCAAAGATCAACGTGGAACAGCATGGCCTCGCCGGCCGGGTGACGCTGCATCGCAGCAATGTCTTCGCCGCCGTGCCGCCCGCGCGCTACGAGGTCATTCTCTGCAATCCGCCCTACGAACCCTCGGCGCTCATGCGGACGCTGCCGCCGGAGTTCAAGCAGGAGCCTCGCCTCGCGCTCGACGGCGGCCGGGACGGCCTCGACATCATCCGCCGGCTCATCGCCCAGGCCCGCGACCGGCTGACGGATGACGGCCTGCTGCTCATCGAGGTCGGCGGCCTGCGCACGGCGATGGAGGCCGCCTTCGGCCATTTGCACCTCCGCTGGCTGGCGACCGGAGATGGCACCGACTGTGTATGTCTGATCGAGGCGCGGCGACTCCGCTCGAACGCCTCACCCCGCTGAATTCTTCAGCCGCTCACTCTCCGGTAATATGTCAACTAATAGATGACATGTTACCCGGTCGCTTCCTCCCGAGCGCAGGCTGGCCATGCTCCGGAGGCAATGGTGATAACAGGAGCAGGCAAATACGCGATGGAGCACGCCTAGAGGGAGTTCCCCCGCTTTCGGGCCAGCACCTGCACGACCGCGCCCCGGCCGGTGTGGCCGGTACCCTCCCGGACGTCGCGCTCAAGCTCGCGGAGGATGGCAAACTCCAACCCTGGAAATTCCGCGCGCAGCTGCGCCGCCGTCATGAGCAGTTCCACGCTTCGTGGACCGCCGGTGCTGAAGGCCAGTTGTGCCGGCGTGTAAGCCTCGAGCACCAGCACGCCGCCCGGCTGCAGGCCGGCCGCCGCCTGCGCATGCACGAGCTGGCGCAGCGCCGGGGGCAGGTGCGCCCAGATCAACACGATGCCGGCCCATGCTCCCGGCTCGATCCGGTAGGCGGCCAGGTCGGCGGTCATCGTTGCGATGGTCACGCCGCGTTCCGCCGCCAGCCGGCGCGCCTTGGCCAGTGCCACCTCCGATTGATCCACCGCGGTCACGGCATGACCCAGCGCCGCGAGATGGACGGCGTTGCGGCCCTCGCCCTCCGCCAGGCAGAGCACGGGACCGGCTGGAATCCGGGCCGCGACCCCGGCGACAAAATCATTGGGGGCGGTGCCGTAGACATAGCCCTGCGTCCCGGCATAACGCGCGTCCCAAAAATCGGCATTCATGGGGGTGGGTCCGCGAAGGCGGTGAACCGCGCCTGGTCGGCCGCGACGGGGCCGCCCATCACCCGGGCGACCACGCCACCAAACAGGCGGGCCATCAGGCCGGCGTTGAGCGTGCCGAGGTAGGCGCGGCCGTCGGCCTTTTCGTAAACGGAGATGGTGCAGGGCATGAGCACGGACACTTTGCGCGCGGAGTCGTCGCGGAGGATCTCGGCGGCATGGCGGGCCTCGCACACGTTGACCAGCCGCACCGGCCGCACGTCGCCCCCGCCGTTCTTTTTCACGGATTTCTCAAGCTCGACGACGCTCTGCACCACCCAGCCGGCGGCCAGCGCC
>JBAZMN010000124.1:0-5757 GCA_041649735.1 Opitutaceae bacterium
AGGTGCCGCCGTATTTCTGGACGATGCGTGCCATGGATGAAATGCGGTCTATAAGATCTCCTGAAACCAACGAACGAATCGCAGGGGCGCAGGCTTGCTGCGTCCCTCTCGGAGGGCGCGACAAGATCGCGCCCCTACCAATGCCTCATGATTCATATCTGTTTCAGGTTTTGGGATAGCTTCCAGGGTCGAAGGCCGGGACGGCGGAAAACCGGCGGTGGTGTTCATTCGTCGAAATCCCCGATGCGCAGCAACAGCGGAGCCTCCAGCACGCTGTCGAGCTTTGCCAGCTCGGCGAGCGTGGAACGGATGGCCTGCTCGTTGCTCTGGTGGGTGGTGAGGATGAGCGTGGCCGTTTCCGGCCCCCGGTTGCCGCGCTGGATGACGCTCTCGATGCTCACGCGGTTCCGGGCCATGACCGTGGCGATCTGGGCGAGCACGCCCGGCTGGTCGCGGACCTCGAGGCGCAGGTAATAGCGGCTGACAATGCTCTCCAGCGGCGCCAGCCGCACGCCCCGGCGGCCCCCGGCGTGGATCGCCGCGGCCTCGTCCGGCACCACGACCGACTTGCCGCTGGTGAGGAGCGTGACGGCGTCGGCGATGTCGCCGATGACGGCGCTGGCGGTGGCGTCCTGCCCGGCCCCGCGGCCGATGTAGAGTGTGGTGCCGGCCACGTCGCCGGTGACGGCGATGCCGTTGAAAACGCCATCGACGCTGGCGAGCACGAGACGGCGCGGCAACAGCGTCGGATGCACGCGGACGAAGAGCTGGTTGCTCTCAAAATCGCGGGTGACGACTGCCAGCAGCTTGATGCCGTACCCGAGCTGCGCGGCATGGACGATGTCGGTCTGGGTGATCCGGGTGATGCCCTCGACGAGCATCTGGTCGGTCTTCACCCACACGCCGTGCGCCAGGAAGGCGAGAATCGCCGCCTTGTGCGCGGTGTCCCAGCCCTGCACGTCGAGCGACTCATCGGCCTCGGCATAACCCAGCCGCTTGGCGTCGGCGAGGATGTCGGCATAGGCGGCGCCTTCCCGTTCCATGCGGGTGAGGATGTAGTTGCAGGTGCCGTTGAGGATGCCGTAGATGCGCCCGAAACGGTTGGCGATGAGACCCTCGCGCAGCGCCTTGATGATCGGGATGCCGCCGGCCACGCTGGCCTCGAAGAAGTAGTGGCCGCCGCCTTTGCGCGCCGCGGCGAAGATTTCCGCGCCAAAGCCGCACAGGAGCGCCTTGTTGGCCGAGACGACGATCTTGCCTTTTGCGAGCGCCGCGAGCGTGACGTCGCGCGCCAGGGTCGTGCCGCCGATGAGCTCGCAGACAATGTGCACCGCCGGATCGGTGGCGACCGCCAGCGGATCGGTGGTCAGCTTGCCGGCGGGAATCTTGACCCCCCGGGCCTTGGCGGGATCGCGCACCGCCACGCGGTACAGCTCGAGCTTCACGCCCAGGCGGGCCTCGAGCAGGGCGCGATTGCCGGAAAGATGCTTCCACACCCCCTGCCCCACTGTGCCGAGGCCGCAAAAGCCGATGTTGATGACGGACGGCTGGCTCATGAATCCTTTCGGTCCGACCGGCGCTCCCAGCGATGCTCGGTGCCGGCCAGCAGACGGCGGATGTTCGCATGGTGGCGCAGGATCACCAGCCCGCCGAGCAGCGTGGCCACGACCTTGAGCATGAGCGGCAGGCCGAGCAGCCAGGCCGCCGCCGGCACGGTGATCGAGGCCAGAATCGAGGCCAGCGAGACGTACCGCGAGGCGAAGCAGATGACAAACCAGACGGCGGCCGCGATCAGGATCGGCGCGGGCATGAGCACCAGCAGCCCGCCCGAGGCCGTGGCCACGCCCTTGCCGCCCTTGAAGCGGGTGAAGCAGGAAAACGAATGGCCGAGCACCGCCGTCACCAGCCCGAGCACGGCCGCGGCCAGGCTTCCATCGATTGCCCCGAGGCTCGGGCCGGCGTCATTCGCCGTGATCGCGGGATGCTGGAGCCGGAAATAGAGCAGCGGCCAGCCCGCCGCGACCGCGCCCTTCAGCGCGTCGAGCACATAGACCGTGTAACCGGCCTTCGCCCCCAGCACGCGCTTGACATTGGTGGCGCCGGGATTGCCGCTGCCCACCTTGAAAATATCCACCCCCTGCGCCCGCGCCACGAGGTAGCCAAACGGGAGCGCCCCCAGCAAATAGCCGGCGACGACGGCGAGGAGGGAGAGGGTCATGGGTGGGAGGGCGCGTTATCCCTCACGCGCTGTCGGAGCCACCGGGGAGGCGGGTGAGGGATAACCCGCCCTCCCACAACAAGCGGCACCGCGGTAGGGCGCGTTATCCCTAACTCGCCGTACCCTGATGAGCGTTGTGACGGATCAAGCATAACCCGCCCTGCCTTTGGTTGCGCGTTCACAGTTGCACGAACTTCGCCAGCTTGATGGCGGGGTTGGACTTGATCTCCTGCCGGGCCGCCGGGCTCGGCTCGTTGTCGACGCGCACGACCATGTAGGCCGTGCCGCCGGGCGTCAGGCGGCTCAGCGACATGTCGGCGATGTTGACGCGGTCCTTGCCCAGGATCGTGCCCACGGTGCCGACCATGCCGGGCACGTCCGCGTTCTCGAGGACGAGCAGCTTGCCCTCGGCGGCGACCTCCACGTCGCGGCCGTTGATGGCCACGATGCGGGGGCGGTTGCCCTTGCCGATGAGGGTGCCGGCGGCCGAGTAGACCTTCCCGTCGGGCGCCGCGGCCTCGATCTGGATAAGCTCGGTGTAATCGGAGTCGGAGGCCGGCTTGATGACCTCCACCTGTACGCCCAGCCGCTGCAGCAGCACGGGAGCGTTGACGAAATTGACCTCCTCGCCGCTGATGCGACGCAGGAAACCCCGCTCGATGCTGCGGGTGACCGCGTTGGCGTCGAGGTCGACGATCCGGCCCCAGTAGGAGATGCCGAGGCGGTCGACCTGCGCCGGCGCGATCTGCTGCACGAGCGTGCCGAGCTTGGCGCCGAGGTCGAGATAGGGACCCAGGATCTTGAGGGTGGCGGCGTCGATCGACGGCACGTTGACGGCGTTGCGGATGACGCCGCCGCGGAGGGCGTCGGCGATGGCCTCGGCGATCTCGATCCCCACGCTCTCCTGCGCCTCGGCGGTCGAGGCGCCGAGGTGAGGCGTGAGGGTGACGTTGGGCAGCCGGCGCAATTCATGATCGGCGGCCAGGGGCTCGTCCTCGTAGACATCGAGGCCGGCGGCCCCGACATGGCCCGACTTGAGCGCCGCGATCAGCGCCGCCTCCTCGATGATGCCGCCCCGGGCGCAGTTGAAGAGACGCACGCCCTGCTTCGTCTTCGCCAGCGCCGCCGCGTTGATCATGTAGCGGGTCTGGTCGGTCAGCGGCATGTGGACGGTGATGAAATCCGCCTCGCGCAGCAGCGGATCGAGCTCCATCTGCTCGACCTGCATGGCCTTGGCCCGGCTGGGCGCCAGGTAGGGATCGTAGGCCAGGACGCGCATGCCGAAGGCCTGGGCCCGGCGGGCAACCTCGCCGCCGATGCGGCCGAGGCCGACGATGCCGAGCACCTTCCGGTAAAGTTCGCTGCCCGAAAAGCTCTTGCGGTCCCACTTGCCCCCGCGCATCGACGCGGCCGCCTGCGGCACCGGGCGGGCGCCGCAGAGCATGTGGGTGAAGGTGAGCTCCGCCGTGGCGATGGTGTTGCCCGACGGCGTGTTCATCACCACCACGCCGCGCTCCGTGGCCGCCTCGACGTCGACGTTGTCGACGCCGACCCCGGCCCGGCCGACGACCTGCAGCTTCGGCGCCGCGGCGATGACCTCCGCCGTGATCTTGGTCTCGCTCCGGACCGCGATCGCCTGCACGTCCTTGACCAGTTCCCGGAGTTTGTCCGGAGAGGAGTTGTAAGCCTCAATGACTTCAAAACCGGGCTGGTTGCGAAGGTATTGCACTCCTTTGGGCGAGATCTTGTCGGCAACAAGGACTTTCATGGGTAAAACCTGACGCAAAAGTCCCCCGCCCCGGAACGCAACACTGGAGATGGGAAGACCTGCGTCATCAGCCGCCCCGGCCACGCCTCTCTCCTTGCCGGCCGGGCATGCCGCCTGCTAGGCATCGGCGTGCACACCAGGTCGTTTAGGGGCAACGATTCCGGCCGCCGGCCCGAGATTCTGGGAACCTCGGCGCCGGTTTTCGGACTAGCAGGCGTGCCGCCGAGCGTCCGCTCCAGTTCCAAGCCCATGATCCGCTGGACCATGTCCCGCGCGACAACCGCCTTGCCTCCGCCGCCAGTCCCCGCTCCACGCGACCTGCGGCTCGACACGCTGCGCGGATGGATGCTCGTAGCCATGGCCATCAACCACCTCGACACCGAACTGCGCGTCCTCACCGACTACGCGTTTGGCTTTGTCTCCACCGCCGAGGGCTTTGTCTTCCTCTCCGGCCTGGTCGCCGGACTGGTGTATACCCGGCGGGCCGCGGACAATCCGAAGGAAGTGTGGCGGGATCGGGCCCGCCGACGGGCCCGGGAGATCTATCTTTGTCATCTCGGCGGCTTCATGGTCGCTTTCATCGGTCTGCAGTTGCTGGCCCTCCTGACCGGCACAATCTCCCCCGCCGCGCCCGCGCTTTTCTTCCAGCACCCCGTCACCGCCGTGTTGCTGGGCGCATCGCTGCTCTACCAGCCGGGGCTGTTCGACATTTTGCCGATGTACTGCGGCTTCATGCTCGCGCTGCCGGCGGTGCTGGCCGGCCTGCGGGCCCGGCGGTGGGGCTGGGTTTTCGCCGTTAGCGGCGGACTCTGGTTGCTCGCGCAAGCCGGCCTGCGCGACCATCTGCAGGCCGGGCTGGAGCGTTTCCTGCCGGTGAACCTGGGTGTTTTCGACGTGCTGGCTTGGCAGCTCCTCTTCGTGCTCGGCGCCTTTTTTGGTTATCACTGGGCGAAAGGATCGCGGCCGTTGCTGTCCTTCCGGCCCGCGATGCTGCTGCTCTGCCTGCTCGTGGCGGTGCCGCTCTGGCTGCTGCTCAAGTATCAACACCTCCCCTGGCCGGGGGTGACGATGGACCTGGTGTGGGCCTGGGCCGACAAAATCCAGCTGGCCCCGCTCCGGCTGTTGAACTTCATCGTCGTCGCCTACCTGATTGCGGCCGTGGCCGTGCGGCGTCCCCGGTTGCTCGCGTTCCGTCCCCTCGTCTTGCTCGGACGGCATTCCCTGGCCGTGTTCACGGTCCAGGCCGTCGTCTGTGCCTTCCTGCTGACCCGGCCGGAGCTCTTTGCCACGTTCGCCAGCCGGACCCTCACCGCCCTCGGGCTCGTCGCCGTGCTCTTCGCCACCGCCGGGGTGCAGCAGCAGCTTTCCACCTGGCGACGATCCGATGATCCGACCGGATCAGCGGATCGTCGAGTTTGGCCTGAGCCGGAATCATGTAATTGAACCATGTTCTCGCCTGCATCCTTTCAGTCTGTTTGGCGGGGCTGCCGGAGCCCACTGGCAGGCGATTTTCCCTCCGCGGGCTTTCCTTCGCGTCACCCGCGTTCATCCGCCGTTAAATTGAACGGGGCATGGACCGGGTCGAGGCACCGACGGGAGGAAGCATCGGCGGCCTGCATGCAGTCTTTTCAACCACGAGGTCTTGCTTCTAGCCTGCATCCCCTATGAACACACAGCGGCAGCAAAAACGTGAGCCGGCGGATGATCGCGGCCACGGACAAGACGATGCGGGAGGCAGGCTGGCCCGGCAGATCCGCTTCATCGTCGAGGC
>JBAZMN010000125.1:0-5752 GCA_041649735.1 Opitutaceae bacterium
TTCGACGACCTGCTACCGGTGGAATTCTCCAGCCGGAAGCCAAAAAACCAGTCACTGCCGAGCTGGCCGGTGATGGTCGGACGCAAGCGGTAGCGGAAACGGCCACGATCGACATTGTCACCCGTGAGGCTCTCGCCTTGGCGGTACTCGTAGCGCACCCGTAAGTCGCCGGAGATCTTCAGTTCCGTCAGGCCGCTGGAAAGGTTCAGCTTGCCGGCGGATGAATTGGCCGCGAAGTCTTTGATCAGATCAGCGCGGAGCTGTTCGCCCTCCTGGTCGGTAACGATTCCCTTTTTAACGAGCAGGTCGATCAGTGGACCGCTGTCCTGGGCGAAGAGGGACGATGCCCCCAGCGAGATCAGGCCGGCGCATGCCAGCCATTTCATTGATAACTTAGCCATGAGGTTGGTGTAGGGTTGTGGGATTGATGCGAACGCGCATCTTGCACGTTTTGTCCCGCCCAAGATCTCAGGCTTGTGTTACGAAAAGATGGCGACGGTGTGACAAGACGGTGATTCCAAGTCACAGCCAAGACCTTAGCTTCCCTTGCTGCCCCGGAGCATCCGGCGGCGGTCAGAGCTGCCCGGCCGCGCCGGGCGTCAGGGCTACTGCTCGGCTTCGGGCGTCGAGAGCTCGATGAGCGTGCGCAGCGACTGGAAATGGCGGCTGAGGTCGAAGTCGCCGCTCATGTCGCCCACCACCCGGTCGAAGAGCATCTTCTTGCCCGCCTTGAGCGCCTGGATGCGCTCCTCGATCGTGCCGGCCGTCACCATGCGGTAGACGAACACGGTGTTGGTCTGCCCGATGCGGTGCACGCGGTCCACCGCCTGCATCTCCACCGCCGGATTCCACCAGGGGTCGAGCAGGAAGACGTAGTCGGCCGCATGCAGCGTGATGCCGGTGCCCGCGGCCTTGAGGCTCACGAGCATCACCGCCGCCCCGGATGTGTTTTGGAACGCCTGCACGGGTTTCTGCCGGTCCAGCGTCATACCGGTGAGCTCGAACCGCGGCAGGTCGGGGAAATTCGCCGCAAACGCCTCGCGCACGCGGTTGAGGAACATGACGAACTGCGAAAAGACCACGGCCTTGTGGCCGCTGCTCACCACCTCGGCGAGTTTCTCGACGAGCAGGTTGAGTTTGCCGCTTTCCGTGACCGGCGCCTTGAGCCACGGCAGGAGGTCGGGATCGCAGCAGGCCTGCCGCAAACGCGTGAGCAGCGCCAGGAAGCCGAAGGATTTTTCCCGCATGGCGGTGCCGATGTCGTCGCCCAGGCGCGTCAGTCCCTCGCTGCAGATGCGGGCATACTCCGCGCGCTGCAGGTCGGTAAGCGGACAGAGCAGCTCCATCTCCACCTTGGGCGGCAGCTCCTGCGCCACCTCGTCCTTCGTGCGGCGCAGGATGAACGGCGCCAGCTGCTGCCGCAGGCGCGTGAGCAGGCCGGTGCGGTCGGCGCCCAGCGCGGCCTCAAAGGTCTGCCGGGAGCCGAGCAGGCCGGGCAGCAGGTAGCGGAAGATCGACCACAGGTCCAGTTGGCGGTTCTCCAGCGGCGTGCCGGTCATCACGATCCGGTGCTCGGCCTTCAGGGCAAAGCAGGCCTGCGTGACCTTGGCGTCGGGGTTCTTGATGAACTGCCCCTCGTCGAGCACCGCATAACCGAACTCCACCTGGCCGAGCAGGTGCTTGTGCTTGCGGAGCTGGGTGTAGCTCGCGAGCCAGACCACCGGTCCGCGCTGCAGGGTGAAGTCATGCCCGGTCTTGAGCACGTCGCAGGCGATGCCGGGGAAAAACCGCGTGATCTCCTCGCGCCACACGGGTACGACGCTGGCCGGGCAGACGACGAGGTGAGGCGACCCCTCGATCGGACGCGCGGCGAGCAGGCTGAGCACTTGGAGCGTCTTGCCGAGGCCCATCTCGTCGGCGAGCAAGCCGTGGCAACCCACGTCGCAGAGATGGCAGAGCCATTCGACGCCGCGCCGCTGATAGGGCCGCAAAAACTCCGGCAGCACGGGCGGCGCGGCCGGCGGGGCGAGCACGCTCTGCCGCCAGGCCTCGACCTCCGGCGACAGCGTGACCTTGAGGCGGTCATCGCTGAACAGCGAAAACACCAGGTAGGGTGGCAGCCTGCCATCGGCATGCGTGGTTTCCTCCACCGTGCGCCGCCAGTGCGCGAGCGACTCCCATTTCTCGGGCGCGAGCGATACAATGCCGAGGCTGGGGAGGATGACCGCGGAGCCGCCCCCGCGGGTCAGCACCTCGATTTCATCCTCGGTCAGCAGCCGTTCGCCGGCGCGGAAAATCCAGCGCAGCCGGAGTCCGGCGCCGTTGCGCTTCTCGGCGTGGGCCTCGATCTCGATCGCGCGCTCGCCTTTCGCGAGGTGCGCGGCGTTCTCATCGAGTTCGATGCTGAAGTAGCGTTTCCAGACCGGCAGCGTGGTGCGCAGGAACTCCGGAATTTCCTTCAGCAGCTCGAGCACATAGACGTGCGATTCCTGGTGATAGTGAAAATGCGCCTTGCGGGCGTAGGCCGTGAGGCAGATGAGCTTGCCGCGTTCGCTGGAGCTGACATGGGCCGGCGAGGAACCGTCGCCGTTCGCCTGTCCGTGGCCATTGCCGTTGCCGTTGGGCTGGCCCAGGGCCGACGTGCGGGTCTTGTCCGCATTGACCCAGAAAGCCTGGAAGGTCAGGCCTTCGGTCCGGGTCTGGAAAACGAGCAGCAGCGGCCGCGCGGCATCGCCGTTTTTCCCGTTGGCGGTCGCGCCGTCGTGGGCCGCGACCAAGGCCGGTGGTGACGCGGGCGGACGTTCGCCCGGCAGCGGCGAAATCTCGTCCGCCACCAGCTCCTCGATCTCGTGCAGGCCGGCCACGGCGATGGCCCGGGCGAGTTCCGCATCGGTGGAGGACGAACGCACGGAAAAGCCGTCGGCGTCCCATTCGATGACCGCGTATTCCTCCTTCTTGTCGACCTTGCGGTGGATGATCGCATCCCGGGCCGTCAGCTCGAGCTCGCGAATCTCGCTGTCCCGATACATGCGGCGGCCTTGTTCCAGCTGTTCCACGCTGAAATACTCGGCCCAATCACGTTCCAGCTTGTCGAACCAGAACTCAAGGGACTGGGGAGTATAGACGCGCTTCGGTCCGTGCCTTTGCATCGAGCTAAAGGGTTGAGCGTAGATCCCCCCGGCGGCGGCGCAACTCTGAATTCAGGATTTCGCGACCCGCGGACTGCCATGAATTTGCCGCAATCGACACGCGAACGACACGCGGTCGTCACCTGCCGCTGCGATGCTGGCCGGGAGAGGAAATCCCGCCCGCCCCGCATGTGAAACTCGCCATCGTCACCGAAACCTTCCCCCCCGAAATCAACGGCGTGGCCATGACCTTCGGCGTCATCGCCCGCGAACTCGGCCGCCGGGGTCACGCGGTGACGGTCTTCCGGCCGTGGCGGGCCGACCTGCCGGGCGATGCCAGCCACCCCGAATTCCGGGAAGTCGGCCTGCCGGGCCTGCCCGTGCCGGGCTACCCGCTGCTTCGGCTCGGCCTGCCCGCGCGCCGCCGGCTGCAACGGCACTGGCGCGCCGAACGCCCCGATCTCGTGCATGTGGCCACCGAGGGCCCGCTGGGCGCGTCGGCCGTGACGGCGGCGCGGATGCTGCGTCTGCCCGTCACGTCGAGTTTCCACACCAATTTTCATTCCTACGCCGGCCATTACGGCCTGGCGCCGCTGCGCCGGCTCGCGCTGGCCTGGCTGCGCCGCGTGCACAACCGCACGCTCCGCACCTTCGCACCGACCGCGGAGCTCTGTCGCGAACTCGCCGGCCTCGGCTTCACCGGGCTCGGCGTGCTCTCGCGCGGCGTCGACACGCGCCAGTTTTCCCCGGCGTTCCGCTCGCCTGAGCTCCGCGCGGCCTGGGGCGCGGTCAACGGCGAGGTCGTCATCCTCCATGTCGGCCGCATGGCGACCGAGAAAAACTATCCCCTGCTCTTCCGGGCCTACGCCGCCATGCGGGCGGCCGGCCCGCGCCTGCAGTGTGTTCTCGTCGGCGACGGACCCCTGCGGCCCGCGCTGCAGGCCGCGCATCCGGAGTGCATTTTCACCGGGTTCATCCCGCGTGATGCGCTGGCCCGCCACTACGCCTCGGCCGACGTTTACGTGCACGCCAGCCTCACCGAGACGTTCGGCAACGTGCTGACCGAGGCGCTGGCCAGCGGCCTTGCCGTCGCCGGCTTCGATTATGCCGCGGCCCGCCAGTTCGTGCGTCACGGAGAGAACGGCCTCATCGCGCCCTGCGACCAGCCCGAGGCGCTGGTCGCCGCCGCCGTCCGGCTGGCCCGTGATGCCGCGCTCCGCGCCCGCCTCCGCGCCGCGGCCGCCACCTCGCTGATTGAACAATCCTGGGAAAAAATCATTCTGGATTTCGAGACCGCCCTGGCCGCCGCGGCCGCCACCCGATGAAAAAGCTGCTCATCCTCACCGCCGGTTTTGGCGAAGGGCACAACGCCGCCGCCCGCAACCTGGCCGCGGCGGCGGAAGCATTGGCCGGCCCCGGGGCCGCGTCCGTGGTCGATTTGTTCGCCCTGACCACGCCCCGCTTCAATCGCGTGGCCCGCCGCGCCTATCTCACCGCCATCAACCGCACGCCCAGGCTGTGGAGCGGTTTTTATGGCTGGATCGACCGCCACCCGGTTTTTCCGCGCCACCTCTGGATGCTGCGCGCCGAGCTGCACGCGCTCGAGGCGCTGCTCCGGCGGGAGCGACCCGCCCTCGTCTGCAGCACGTTCCCCATCTACGCCTTCCTGCTCGAACGGCTCGGCCTCACCGCCCGGTTTGGCGTGCCGCACTACAACGTCGTCACCGATTCCATCAGCATCAATTCGCTTTGGACGCGCCCCGGCTGCGCCGGCTGGTTCGTGCCCAACGAGGAGACGGCCGAGGTCATGCGCGGCATGGGCGTTCCGCCCGCAAGGCTGCACGCCCTCGGCTTCCCGGTGCCGGCGTTTTTCAGCGAACACGCCCGCGATCTGGCCCCGCCCGACCTCGCCGCCGGCGCCACCCCGCGCGTGCTCTACATCATCCACTCCGGCGTCCGCCACGCGGAGGAGACCGCCCGGCGCCTCCTCGCCGAGGCCGGGTGGGATCTTACCTTCGCCGTCGGCCGCGACGAGCGGCTGCGCCGCCGGCTCGACCAGCTGGCCGCCGGCCGTCCGCGCCCCGCGCAGATCCTCGGCTGGACCAACGAGGTCCCGCGCCTGCTCATGACGCATCATGTGGTGCTCAGCAAGGCCGGCGGCGCCACGACCCAGGAGGCCATCGCCGCGCGCTGCCCGATGCTTGTGAACCAGATCGTCCCGGGCCAGGAGGAGGGCAACTACGAGCTGCTCCGCCGCCGCCATGCCGGTGTGTTCGTCGAGACGCCCGACGCCGTGGTCACCGCGCTGCACCGCGCCTTTGCCGGCCAGGGCGCCGGGTGGAGCCAGTGGCGCGCCGCGCTTGCTCCCCTCGCCCGCCCCGACGCCAGCCGCGCCATCGCGGCCCACCTGTTTGACTGTGTCGCGCCGGACGCCGTCACCGTCGCATGAAGACCTGTTTCATCTTCAACCCCTGCTCCGGAAAAAACCGGCGCCGCCCCTGGCTGGCACCGGCCATCCGGGCTTTCATCGCGGCGCACCGGCTTGACGCCACCCTCGTGTTCACCAGCCATCCGGGTCATGCCACCGACCTGGCGCGGACCGCGCTGGCGGGAAACTGCGACCG
>JBAZMN010000126.1:0-5743 GCA_041649735.1 Opitutaceae bacterium
TACGAGCTGGCCTGGGGTCTGCGCTGGCAGCAGCAAAAATTCACGGTCAACCTCGACGTGTTCGCCAGCTATCTGCCCAATTACCTGCACCGCACGCGCGTCGGCACGACCATCCCGCCCCTGCCGCCGGCAACCATCGTGTACGGATACCGCTCGACGGAAGCCGCGTTTCTGGGGGGCGAACTGGAAGTGCTGTGGCAGCCGGCCACGGACACCTGGTGGCGGCTGGCGGCGACCGGCGTTGAGGGCACCGACCGCACGGCGCATCGCCGCCTGCCGGAAATCCCGCCGGCCACGCTCGCGCTTGCCGCCGGCCGGATCTGGCCGGGGGCCGGCCTCAAACCCTGGGTCGAGTTTGGGCTGCGCGCCGCCGCCGCCCAGCACAATCCCGCTCCCGACGAGATGCCGGTGTTTGCCAACACTCCGGAATTTACCCTCGGGAACATCCGCGGCGGCCTGACGTGGCGCAGCCTGCGAATCGCGCTCTCCGTCGAAAACGTTTTCGGCCGGCTTTACTACGACTACCTCACGCCGCCCGCCGGGGCCGCGCCGGCCAGCGGGACACTGCGTCCCGGCGCGCGCATCCCCGGCCCCGGCCGGACCATCACGCTGACGTTGAGCTACGGCCTGCCTTGAGCGGCGCCGGGCGCGCCCACTCGCAATCCGACATCCAGCTTCTGAAAAACTGTAGGGGCGCAGGCTTGCTGCGCCCGAACCCTTCAAGGCGCGACCTGCCTTCGCGCGAGGCTACGGCCTGGCAGACAAGATCACGCCCCTGCCAAAACCGAAAGATCGTTGCGGCAAGAGATTTTCGGGTCGCCGCTAATTCGAGGTCAGGTGCCAGTGCCCGCAGAGCGGGCAAAGGTAGGCTTGGCGCCGGCGCTCGACCCCGGCCAGGAGCGCGGCGTCAAGGGCGTCGCCCTGGCGGCGGAACTTCCGTTTGCGCGTGCACATGCGCTGCCGCTCCTCCTGCGTGGGTTTCTTCATCTTCGTTTTGATCCAAACCAAGCTGTGCTGGAACCGGTGATCCTGCACCGGACCATATCCAGGCTTCCCTAAAGCATTCGAGTGCCTAAATTCAACGCGCAAAGTTGCCAGCGTCTGCCAAGGAAGGTCACGCGCTGGACCAAATTTATCCCCGCCGGGTCAATTCAAACCAAATTACAGCCAAAATGTTTGCCATCTGTGTGCCACCAGTTCACTCCCCGAGGCCGGCCAAGGATGCCGTGACACCACGGTGCACGTCGTTCGGCGTCCGCTGGACCGCAATCCTGGCCGCGGCGATTGTCGCAACCTTGTCGAGCTCGGTCGCGGTCGTCCGTGCCGGGACGGCGTTCGATCTGGTGGTCTCACCCGACGGCCGCGACGACAATCCCGGCACGGTCGAAAAACCGTTGCGGACGATGGCGGCCGCCCGCGATCGGCTGCGCGTCCAACTGCCGAGGATGGACCATGACCTGGTCGTCGCCCTCCGCGGAGGCGACTACTTCCTGGAGCAGCCCATCCGGCTGGACGTGGCTGACTCCGGCCAGAACGGCTTTTCCGTCATTTACCGCAACTACCCCGGCGAAGTGCCGCGCATTTTCGGGGGACGGCGGATCACGGACTGGCAGCGCGACAAAGGGTCGATCTACAAATCCAAGCTCCCGGCCGGCTGGGTCTTCCAGTCGCTGATCTGCGACGGGCGGGTGCAGGCCAAGGCCCGCCATCCCGACAGTGAATATCTTCTGGTGGATGCCTCCAACCCCGACCGGACCAGCCGCTCGCAACAGGAGTTCCATTTCCGGTCGGAGGACCTGCCCGTCACCTGGACGTACGGCCCCGAGGCGCAGGTGGTGATCTGGTCGGGTTACGATTGGTTCACGGACACCTCGCCCATCGCGGTCATCGACTGGCCCCACCGCCTGCTGACGCTGGCCCAGGCGGCCCTGAACAACATTATCGTCTATCCCAACCGCCGGTACTTCATCCAGGGCGTGCGGGAAGCGCTGGACCGCCCGGGGGAGTTCTTCCTGGATGAGCGGGCCGGCGTGCTGTATTTTTGGCCGCCGAAGGAGCCGATCGCGGCGTGTTTCATTCTCGCACCGACCGTCAACCGGCTAATCGAAATCTGTGGCCGATCGCCCGAAGAGCCGGTGCACCACCTGCGAATTGAGGGCCTGCATCTCGTGGGGTCGGATTTCGGCCGGCGGTTTGATGAGAGCGACGGCACCCACGGCGCCACCGCGTGGAACGAGCCGGCCAATCTCGACGCCGCCCTCTACCTGGAGCACACCCAAGACATCGCCATCCGCTTCTGTGAGATCAGCGGCGCCGGTTACAGCGGTGTGTCGCTCATCGGATCCGCCCGGCGGGTCGAGGTCTATGGCAATCACATCCATGACTGCGGGTATCACGGCGTGCTGTTGGTGGGCTATTCCCCGCGTCACGGAAACCCGCCGCCGGATGTCCACCGCGACAACGCGGTCGTCAACAACCATATTGACCACTGCGGCCGGCTCGTGGGCCACGGGGCGGGAATCTTCATCCACTCCAGCGGCCACAATCGCATCGCCCACAATTTGATTCACGACCTGCCGCGATACGGCATCTGCACCAAGGGGCAATACGACTGCCCGCCCGGCGTGGCGTGGGAGGAGTGGAGCGCGAAGGCCAACCTGTCGCGGGATAATGTCTACGAGTTCAACCATGTTCATGACGTGAACCTGGATTCCGATGACAGCGGATTCATTTCCTTCATCTGCTCGGGCCGGCACAACGTCGTCCGCAACAACCTGCTGCACGATTGCCCGCGCCAGCCCGGAGGGCTGGTGATGGGCATCTACCTGGACGACGGGGCCGGTTACTTCACGGTCGAGAACAACCTGATCTACAACCTGGCCGCCGGGGAACCCGCGCCCCACAAGCTGCCGGTGCCGATCTTCGCCAAGGGGGTTCATAACACGATCCAGAACAACATTCTGATCGGAGGGAAAGCGGCGATGGCGGCCATCTGGACGACCGAGATGTTCGACCTGCGGTGCGAAGATCATATCTGGCGGCGAAACATCATCTGGCTGGAGAACCCGGACGCGGTGGCGTGGCAGAGTTCTGTCCCCGCGGCCGAACGGATGACCGAATGCGATCAGAACCTCTTCTGGAAGCAGGGAGCACCCATCACCGTGAAAATGGGCGACAAGATCCTTTCCCTGGAGGAATGGCGCCGGTTCGGTGGCTTGAATCACGACGGTCGATCCATCGTGGCCGATCCACGCTTTGTCGATGCGCCGCGGCACGACTACCGTCTCCAGACCGATTCCCCGGCGCTGAAACTGGGATTCCAACCTTTCGATATATCGGCCTGCGGGTTGCTGCCGGACTACCCGGCCACCGTCGGGGATTAGGATCCGGCACAAGTTCGCCCCGGACTGGAGATCGACCGTTGCGGCGGGTGTTGCCGCGACGGAGCCGACCGCAGCCCGGAGAGGGCATCTGCCGGTCAGCCGCTGCTCAGCGTCAGGTCCACCCGCTTCACCTCCTTCACCGGCCATTTGGTGACGGTGAGCCCTTTGGCGGAACGATTGCTGACCGGCACGCGGGTGAGGTCGAAGTCCAGCTCGCGGACCCGGGCACGGCTGCGGCCGTCGAGCGAGATGTGCAGCGTTTGCGGAAGGGCCTTCTCGTTCGGACTGACCTCGAGATACACCACCTTCGAGCCGGGCGTCTTCACCAGCGGGTAGAGCTTGTCGCGCGTGACGCCGCCGATCTGGAACTTCTTGGCGAAGGCCTTCCCGGTGGCCTTGTCCTGGTAGAGCATCGTGTAGAAGGCCTGGTCGCCGTCCTTGGGCAGCACCGCGCAATGGAGGATGCCCGGGCCCAGGAACACCTTGTCCCCCACCCGGACCACCTTCATCGAACCGTCGGCCGTGATGCCGAGCACGTCGTCGAGGACGGAACATTCCTGCACGAACTCGTGGTTGCGCCAGTTGAGGCCGATAAAACCCTCCTCGCGGTTGACGTAGAGCCGCTGGTTGGCCGACACGACCTCCGCCGCGCTGATCTGTTCGATTTCGTCGTACTCGGTGCGGCGCTTGCGGCCCTTGCCGTATTTCTCCGCCAGGGTCTCGAACCACTTGATCGCATAGGCCGTGAGGTTTTTCAGGTCATGCTTCACCTCCTTGATGCCCTCCTCAATCTTCGCGATCTGCTCGTCGGCCTGGAACCGGTTGTAGGCGGAGATGCGCTTGATGCGAATCTCGGTCAGGCGGACCAAATCTTCGTCGGTCACCGCGCGGCGCAGCTGTTTGCCGAAGGGCTGCAATCCCTCGCGGATCTCGGCAAGCACGCTCTCCCAGGTCTTCGACTTCTCGATGCGGCGGTAGATGCGTTCCTCGATGAAGATGCGCTCGAGCGAATCCCAGTGCCACTGCTGCTCCAGCTCGCCGAGCTTGATCTCGAGCTCCTGCTTCAGCAGCGCCCGCGTCCGGTCCACGCTGCGCTTAAGGATCTCGCGCACGCCGAGGAAAGCCGGCTTGTCGTTCTCAATGACGCAGGCGGCGGGCGAGACCGAAACCTGGCAGTCGGTGAAGACAAAAAGCTGCTGGATGACCTGCTCGGGCTCGCTGCCCTGCGGGAGATGGATGAGGATCTCGACCCGGTCGGCGGTATTGTCGTCGACATGCTTGATCTTGATCCGCCCTTTGGCGTTGGCGGCGAGGATCGAGTCGATGAGCGACTCGGTCGTGGTGCCATAGGGAATTTCGGTGACGGCGAGCAGGTACTTGCTGCGGGATTCGATCCGCGCCCGGATCTTCACCTTGCCGCCGCGTTCGCCGTCGTTGTACTCGGAGAAATCGGCGATGCCTCCGGTCGGAAAATCGGGGTAGATGCGGAAGGTTTTCCCCTGGAGGTGGTTGACGGCGGCGCGGCAGAGGTCGTTGAAGTTGTGCGGCAGAATCTTGGTGGCGAGGCCGACGGCGATGCCCTCGGCCCCCTCGGCGAGCACGAGCGGGAACTTGACCGGCAGTGTGACCGGCTCCTTCGCGCGGCCATCGTAGCTGAGCTGCCACCGGGTGGTCTTGGGGTTGAAGACGACCTCGCGGGCAAACGGAGTGAGTCGCGCCTCGATGTAGCGGGCCGCGGCGGCGCCGTCGCCGGTCAGGACGTTGCCGAAGTTGCCCTGCGGCTCGATGAGCAGGCCGCGCTGGGCCATGCCGACGAGCGCGGCCTCAATCGAGGCGTCCCCGTGCGGATGGAAACGCATGGTCGCGCCGACGACGTTGGCGACCTTGTGGAAGCGGCCGTCGTCCATTTCCCAAAGCGTGTGGAGAATGCGCCGCTGGACGGGCTTGAGGCCGTCGTCGATATGGGGGACGGCGCGGTCGAGGATGACATAGCTGGCGTACTCGAGAAACCAGTTGCGGTAGTGCTGCGCCAAGGGAGCCTCCGTCGTGGCGTTGCCCCGTCGCGGAGATTGTTGGGGGGGAGTCGCGGGCGTTGGTTCGCCCACCGCGGAGGTCTTTGGTGCCGGGGATTTCCCGGCCTTCTGCTCCCGTTTTTCGGGAGCCGCTGCGGCATTCCCGTTGAGGGGCAGTTCGGTCTGGTCGTTCAACCTGGAAGATTTGCGTTTGGCCATGGTGCGGAAAATCGAGGAACAAGTTGACTGGGATTAACCTTGAGGTTGCAACGTTGCAGTCAACGGCGCGACAGAGGCGGTCAGGCCGGCTTGTCCGCAAGCGCGGGCCCAGTCGGCGGGCGTGTTCAG
>JBAZMN010000127.1:0-5731 GCA_041649735.1 Opitutaceae bacterium
GGCAAAATAGACCGCCAGAATCAGGTAATCGACGCCGGCCAGCTTGAGCATCACATCCTGAACCGCGCGGCCGGCCGCGGGCCCGTCAGCGGCGGCAAAGAGGGGGAAAAGAAATTGCATGAAGGGGTTGGGGGTAAAAAAACGCTTAAAGCCGTAGCGGCCCACGGGAGGCTTGGAAAGGCTTTTGATTCCAATCCCGGCGACCCCAAAGCGCACGGGCCGCGGTCAGGCCGGCATGACCACGGACCGGGCCGGCCAACGTAGAGGATCATGGAATGGCCTGGCGCGGCTTCCGTCCGGTTCAGCCGCGCGGGGCGACCCTGGCCACGCGAAGATAAAAAAGGAAGGTCGCCAGGCCCAGGACCAGGAGCGTGCCCTCGCCGAGGGCGAGGGTGAGCGACGAGGCCCAGACCAAGGGAGCCACGACCGCGGTGGCGACGGCGTTGCCGCCGGTCTGGATAAAGCTTTGGCAGGACGAGGCCAGCCCCCGTTGCTCCGGGAAAAGATCCAGTGTCATCAATACGAAGGTGGGCATGGACAGGGCGGCGCCGGTGAAATAGACAAAGACCGGCAGCACGCTCCATGGCAGCGCGGGTGGCCGCAACAGGTTGAGCAGCAGATTGCCCCCCGCGGCCGCGATCATGATCGCATAGCCCCACCACACGGTGTTCCGCCGTGAGATCCGGCCGGCGCTCCGGCCTGAGAGCCAGGCCCCGGCGACGATGCCGGCCGTGGACGGCCCAAACAGCCAGAGGAAGCCGGTCTCGCCGACATGCAGCTGGTTGATGAGGAATTCCGGCGCCGACACGATGTAAAGGAACACCCCGGCAAAATTGAAGGTCATGGCGAACGATAACGTGACAAAGGGCATCGACCGCAGCACCTGCCAGTAGGCGCCCAGCAAATAACCCAGGTTCAGCGGCTGCCGCTGCTCCGCGGCCAGCGTCTCCGGCAGCGAGCGCCAGCAGATCAGCCACACGCCGCCGGTGAACAGCACGAGGAAGGCGAACACCGCCCGCCAGCCGAACCAGACATGCAGCCAGCCGCCGAGCACCGGCGCCACCGCGGGCGCCATGGCAAACACCAGGGTCACCTGCGACATGAGCCGCTGGGCCTCGGCCCCGTCCAGCACATCGCGCACAATGGCCCGGCCGATGACCATACCGGCCCCTGCGGTCATGCCCTGCAGGACGCGGAAGATCAGCAGGCTTTCAATGCTCCAGGCCATCGTGCATCCCACCGAGGCCAGCAGGAACAACGCCAGCGCCACGAGCGTCACCCGCCGCCGCCCCAACGTATCGGAGATCGCTCCATGCCAGAGCGTCATCAGGGCGAAGGGCGCGAGGTAGGCGGTCAGGGTTTGCTGCACCAGCAAGGGCGAGGCGCCGAAGGTGCGGCCGATTTCCGGCATCGACGGCAGATAGGCGTCGATGGAAAAAGGGCCGACCGCGGAAAGGGCGGCCAGCATCGTGGCAAGTCCGCGGTGGCGGTGGGCGGCTGGCTGGGAAAGGCTGTCCATGGAAAACCGGGCACCATGAGGCCTCCGGCCGCCAACGACAAATCCTGTTTGCATGGCCGGCGCCGCCAACCCGGACGGTCTGGAAGCGGCGCTCCGACGGAACCGCCACCCGGGTCCGCCGGTCTATACCGTCCCGTGAACAGCAAAATCACCCTTCTCCTGGCCGCGACCCTGTCCGCCCTCTGCAGCGGGTGCGTGGGCACCGGCCCGAACACCCAGCAGGGGGCGGTGGGCGGTGCGGCGGTGGGCGCCCTGGCCGGCGGCATCATCGGCAACAACAGCCGCAGCCACGACGCGTTCGGCGGCGCGGTGATCGGCGCCATCGCCGGCGCGATCGCCGGTGGCGCGATCGGCAACAGCCTCGATCATCAGCGCGGTACGATCTACCGCTCCGAAGTTGATGCAACGACCGATGTAACCGTGAATGAGCCGCCCCCAATGCCGGCCCCGCCGGTGGAGGTGGTCACGGTCCAGCCCGAGCCTGCGGCGGTCTGGGTGGGCGGCTACTGGATCTACACCAGCCGCGGCTACGAATGCGTGCGCGGCCACTGGGAAGTCCCGCCGCCGCGCTGCCGGGCGTTCGTCGCCCCCCACTGGGGCCGCCGCCGCGGCAATTACGTTTATATCCGGGGCTACTGGCGCTGATCCGGGGTCGGCGGGCGCTTGAGGGGCGACGGCGGCAGGTTTCCGCGCCGTTGATACACTTTTTATCGCCTCGGCGACTCCGGGTTGTTTCAGTGCCCGGATATGCGGACCGTCGACCTCACCTCCCATTGGGAATTCCTCCATCCAGAAAACCGGCGCTGGTTTCCCGCCCGGGTGCCGGGCTGCGTGCATACCGACCTGCTCCGCCACGGCTTGATTCCCGATCCATTCCATGGCGTCAACGAACACGGCCTCCAATGGATCGAACGCCTGGACTGGACGTACCGCACCGCGTTCGACCTTCCGGCCGACCTGCTCCGCGAGGAGGAGGTGGAACTGGTCTGCGAGGGCCTCGACACGCTGGCCACGCTGGTGCTGAACGGCGAGACCATCGGCCGCACCGAGAACATGTTTTGCGGCCACCGCTTCCCGGTGCGCCCGCAGCTCCGCCCGGGCCGGAACGTCCTCGAAATCACCTTTGCCAACACCCTCGACTACCTGCGGGCCCATGAGGCCTGGCAGCCGGTCAAGGAACGCAACGATCCCGTGGGCGGCCGCTCGCGCATCCGCAAGGAGCAGTGCCAGTACAGCTGGGATTGGGGTCCGCGCTTCGTGACCTGCGGCATCTGGCGGCCGCTGCGTCTGGAAGCCTGGTCGCGCAACCGGCTCGCGGACGTGCAGGTCCGGCAGCGGCATGCCACCGATGGCACCGTGACCCTGCTGGCCATGCCGGCGCCGGCCCGACCCGAGGCCACCGCGCGCTTCCGGATGTCCTGCTCGTTCGGCGATGCGGTCATCGGCGAGGTGACCGGCCCGGGGCCAAAACTGTCGCTCGGGGTCCCCCACCCCCGGCTCTGGTGGCCCGCGGGTCAGGGCGACCAACCCCTCTATCTGGTGCGGGTGGAATTGCTCGACGCCGCGGGCGCCGTCGCCGACGTCTGGCAGCGGCGGATCGGCCTGCGGACGGTCGAGCTGGTGCGGGAGAAGGATCCCGCCGGCGAGAGCTTCTTCTTCCGGGTCAACGGCCGGGCCGTTTTTGCCAAGGGCGCGAACTGGATTCCCGACCACGCCTTCGTCACCGAATGCACCCGCGAGCGCTATGCCGACCGGCTGCGCTCGGCCGTCGGGGCGCACATGAACATGCTGCGGGTCTGGGGCGGCGGCGTCTACGAGGCCGACGATTTCTACGACCTGTGCGACGAACTCGGCCTGCTCGTCTGGCAGGACTTCATGTTCGCCTGCGCCCTGTATCCGGGCGCGCCGGAGTACTGTGAACTCGTCCGCGCCGAGGCGGTGCACCAGGTCCGGCGCCTGCGCCACCATGCCTGCCTGGCCCTCTGGTGCGGCAACAACGAGATCCCGATGATGGACATCCTCTTCGAGGTGCTGCGCCGCGACCGGGAGAAGGCGGGAAACTACGCGCGCATTTTCCACGAGGTGCTGCCGCAGGCCGTGGCCGCACACGATGGCGTCACCCCCTACTGGCCGTCATCGCCGTGGACGCCGCCCGAGCTCTTTGCCGACGCGAATGCGCCGGGGGCCGGGGATGTGCATTACTGGGAGGTGTGGCACGCCCGCGCCCCGGTGAAGAGCTATGAGCGGCTCGAGGTGCGGTTCTGCTCGGAGTTCGGCATGCAGTCCTACCCCTCCGCCGAGCTGGCCGCGACCTTCTGCCCGCCGGAGTCGCTGAACGTGTTCTCCCCGGTGATGGAAAGCCACCAGAAGCACGGCAGCGGCAACGCGATCATGCTGCACTACATGGCACAGCGCTACCGCTACGCCTCCGGCTACCGCCATCTGGCCTACCTGTCGCAGCTCAACCAGGCCTGGTGCATGAAGGTCGGCATCGAGCACTTCCGGCACCGCATGCCGTTCACCATGGGCGCCCTCTACTGGCAGATCAACGACTGCTGGCCCGTGGCCTCCTGGAGTTCGATCGAATTCGGCGGCCAGTGGAAGGCGCTGCAGTACGAGGCCCGCCGGTTCTTCGCCCCCAGCCTGGTTTACCTGCACACCCCCGGCGACGTGGAAATCGGCCGTTACAACCGGGTGACCAACACCATTGACGCCTACGAGATCTTCACCGTGCACGACGGGTCCTCGGCCCGACCGGCGCGCCTGGTCTGGTCGCTGCGCACCCTGGCGGGCCGGCGGCTGGGCCCCGAACACTCCCGCGACCTCACGCTCACGCCGGGCGAGTCGGTGCAGCAGGCGGCCTGCGCGCTCACGGAGGCCGGAGCGGAGGCGACGAAAGAGAGCGTCTATCTCCGCGCGGAACTCCAGGGGGCCGGAGGCGAGGTGCTCTCGCGGCAGGCCGCGTTTTTCACCGTGCCGCGTTTCATCGACTTCGCAGACCCAAAAATCCAGGTCAGCTTGCAACCGGCGGCCGGCGGCGCCGTCGAGATCACGCTCCAGAGCGCCTCCCTGGCGCCGGCCGTGGCCATCGGTTTCGGCGCCCTCGCCGTCCGGCTCTCCGACAACTGGTTCGACCTGCATGCCGGCGAGCCGCACCGGGTGACCGCCCGCCCGCCGGCGGAAACCGGGATCGACGACCTGCGCGCGGCCATGACCGTCACCTCGCTCTGGCACAGTTATCAATGATCCGATGAACCGGCGCGACTTTATCAGCATGTCGACCGCGGGGGCAGCCGGCCTGCTGCTGGCGCCGCGCGGCGCCGCCGCTCCGGCCGAACCGACCACAACCCCGCCGCGCATTCCGCGCCGGCGGGGTTTCAACCTGACCGAACTGCTCGGCGGCGAACGCGGCCAGGCCTTCGGTGAATCAGATTTTGCCTGGATGGCCGGGTGGGGCTTCGATTTCGCCCGGCTGCCGATGTCGTACTGGAGCTGGTCCGACCGCGGAAACTGGATGGAAATCGACGAACGGGCGCTCGCACCAATCGACCAAGCCATCGAATACGGCCGGCAACACGGCATCCATGTCAACCTCGGGTTTCACCGGATTCCGGGTTACTGCGTCAACCAGCGCGAGCTGGAGCCTTTCCAGCTGTTCGACAGTCCGCGGGAATCGATGGCCCGGGCGCTGGACGCCGCCACCCGGCACTGGCGGTATTTCGCCGCGCGCTACCGCGGCATCCCGAGCACGCGGCTCAGTTTCGATCTGTTCAACGAGCCCCCGTGGATGAAGGACCAGTCCCGCTACGTGGAAATCGTCCGGACCCTGGTGGCGGCGATCCGCGAAGAGGACCCGGACCGGCTGATCGTGGCGGACGGCGCGGACATCGGCCAGACCCCGGTGCCGGGCATCGCGGATCTCGGACTGGTCCAGAGCACCCGCGGCTATCTGCCCAAGGCGGTCAGCCATTATACGGCCACCTGGGTGCCAAAAAACGAATTTGAGTCATTGGCGCGTCCGACCTGGCCGTTGGTCGACGCTCAGGGACACACGTGGGACCGGGAGAAGCTCCGCCAGGAACTGATCGTCAAATGGCAGCCGCTCGCCCAGCAGGGTGTCCCCATTCACGTGGGCGAATGGGGCTGCTTCAACCGCACGCCCCACGCCGTGGCCCTGGCCTGGATGAGCGACCTGCTGGCGCTCTGGCAGGA
>JBAZMN010000128.1:0-5730 GCA_041649735.1 Opitutaceae bacterium
TGCTCAACCTCGTCAATTTTTCCGGGCCCAGCGGATCCGCCGCCGGAGTGCGGCATTTCGACGTGTGGCCTTTCTATTTCTCCCGCGAGACGGGCGATCCAGCCACCTCCTATCATGCCGTGTTTCCACTCCAGGGCACGATCATCGACCGCTTCGGCGACGACCGGATCTCGTGGACGCTCTTTCCGCTCTACGGCCGCTTCGAGAAACGCGGCGCGGTCACGACCACCGCGCCCTGGCCTTTCATCAAGATCCTTGCCGGCGACGGCAACCACGGTTTCACCCTCTGGCCGCTGTTCGGGTGGCGCGCCAAGCCCGGGGTCTACCGCGCGCAGTTTTACCTCTGGCCGCTCATCTACCGGAACGAGACGAATCTGGCGGAACCCCGCCCCGATGTGTCGCTGGGCGTGCTGCCGTTCTATGCGCGCGACGAGAGCGCCGGTTCCCGCAGCGAGACCTACCTCTGGCCGTTCTTCGGCTATACGCACCGGGTGGCGCCGGACCACTACAACGAAACCCGCTGGCTGTGGCCGTTCCTGGTGCAGGGCCGCGGGGATGACCGCCGCATCAACCGGTGGGCGCCGGTCTACACCCATTCCCTCATCAAGGGTGACGACAAGCACTGGCTGCTCTGGCCGCTGCTGCGCCAGGAGCGCTGGACCGATGCCGGTCTCGTGCAGACGAAAACCCAGTTGCTCTATTTCCTCTACTGGTCGCTGGAGCAGCACCGCGCCGCCCATCCCGCGTTGCCGGCCGCGCAAAAGACCCATCTCTGGCCGCTGCTCAGTTACTGGGACAATGGCGCCGGCCACCGCCAGTTCCAGGTGCTCAGTCCGTTCGAGGTGTTCTTTCCGGACAACGAGCCCGTGCGCCTCGCCTACTCTCCGCTCCTGGCGCTCTACCGCTACGACCGGCGGACCCCGGACGATGTGCGCTGGTCGCTGCTCTGGGATGCCATCACCTGGCGGCGTTCGCCGGAGCAGCGTGAGTTTCATCTCGGCCCGTTGTTCAGCCTGCAAAACGATGCCGGCCGGCGGCGCATCGCCCTGGGCGGCGGCTTGATCGGTTTGAAACGCGGACCGAATCCGTCTACCTGGAAGCTGTTCCTGTTCGATTTTTCCGCCCAACCGGCTACCAAGACTCCACCGGCCGCCTCGCCATGAAACAACTTCACGCCATCCTCGAAGGCATCGGCAGCACCGTGCTGCTGGCGGTGCGCGCCGGCCGCTACCTGAACACGCTGCCCCGGCAGTTCCCGCGCTTCATCGAGCAGTGCTACCTGATCGGCTACACCACCATGCCGATCGTCACCATCCTCAGCTTCTTCATCGGCAGCGTGCTCGCCCTCCAGAGCGGCTACAGCATGGAGAATTTCGGCGCGAAGCAGTTCATCGGCACGCTGGTCGGCCTTTCGATGGTGCGCGAACTCGGCCCGGTGATGGTGGCGATCCTCGTGGCCGGCCGCGTCGGCTCGGCCATCACCGCGGAACTGGCCTCGATGAAGGTGTACCAGGAGATCGACGCCCTCGTCACCATGAACATCCCGCCGGAGCGCATGCTGGTGCTGCCGCGGCTGGCCGCGGTGCTGGTCATGATGCCGGTCCTCGCCACCATCGCCAACCTGTGCGGCTGGTACGGCGGCGCGCTGGTCTGCAAGTACACCGGCTTCATTTCCGTGGAGCCCGACGCCTACTTCGCCGCCCTCAAGCGCTTCATGGAAATGAAGGACGTCTGCGACGGCCTGATCAAGGCCGAGATCTTCGGCTTCGTCGTCGTGCTCGTCTGCTGCAACGTCGGGCTCAACACCCGTGGCGGGCCGCGCGAGATCGGTGCGTCCGTCACCAAGGCCGTCGTCCTCTCGCTCGTCCTCATCCTGGTGCTCGATTATTTTGTCACCAAGGTGCTCATCTGACCCGCCATGGCCACCTACTCCTCCTCGCCCTTCGCCGGCAAGACCTTCGGTGTCACCATCGACAAGCTCAACAAGAGCTTCGACGGCGTGCCCGTGCTCCGGGACGTGAGCCTGGAGGTGCGCCCCGGCGAGATTTTCGTCATCATGGGCCCCAGCGGCTCGGGCAAAAGCGTCCTGCTCAAGCATGTCGCCGGCCTCGAACTGCCCACCAGCGGGCGCGTGCTCATCGGCGACCTTGACGCCTCCGATCCCCAGACGCGCGAACGCGTGCACCTCGCCCTCGTTTTCCAGGCCGGCGCGCTGTTCAACTCGATGACGGTCTATGACAACCTCGCCCTTTATCCGCGCGAGCACCGGCTCTGCAACGAGGCCGGCATCCGGGAACGCGTCCTGCGCACGCTGCAGATCCTCTCGCTGGAGAAGGCCGTCGATAAATTTCCCGGCGAGTTATCCGGCGGCATGAAGAAGCGCGTGGCCATCGCCCGCGCCCTCGTCATGGAGCCCGAACTGCTGCTCTACGACGAGCCCACGTCCGAGCTTGATCCCGTCATGTCGGCCACGATCACCGAGATCATTGCCACCCTGCGCGAACAGACCGCCGTCACCACCATCGTGGTCTCGCATGACCGGGACCTCGCCCTCGCCATCGCGGACCGGATGGCGGTGATCATGGATGGCCGCATCCGCGCCACCGGCAAACCCGGCGAGTTCAAGAATCCCGCGGACCCGGCCATCGCCAACTTCCTCAATCCGACCATCGACCTGAAGCATCCCCGCTTTCAACAACTGGAGAACGACCATGAATAACCGTCTGCAAACCATCCGCATCGGCCTTTTCTTCCTCCTCGGCCTCGCCCTCCTCTGGGTGACCTTCGAATCGCTCAACGGCGGCCGGGTGTTCAAACAGCGGGGTTACACCCTCGTCGCGCGTTTCGACAACCTGAAGGGCCTGTTCAAAGGCGACGATGTCCTGATGGCCGGTGTGCGGATCGGCACGGTGACCCAGACCCGTCTCGCCGGCCGCCAGGCCGAAGCCGTGCTCACCATCGAGCCCGGGATCAAGATCGCCGGCGATGCCGTCGCCCAGGTCGCCACGTCAAGCCTCCTCGGCAGCAACCACCTCGAGGTCACCGTCGGCTCGCCCAACGTGCCGCCGCTGGCACCCGGCGCCGAGATCAAGACCCGGGACACGGTCGACATGAACGAAGTCATCGCCAAACTCGGCTCGCTCGGCGACCGCCTGGAAACGGTGGCGGACCAGATCGGCAAGAGCCTCGGCGGCGGTGAGGGCGGCGGCCTTTTCGCCAAGATCGACAAGCTGGTCGCCGACAACGGCCCGAAGCTCACCGAGACCATTTCCAACCTGCAGGACATCACGGCCAAAATCCGCAACGGCGACGGCACGCTCGGCCGGCTGGTGAACGACCCAAAGCTGCACGATGAGCTGCTGGCGTCCGTCGGTGAAATCAAAAGCGCGGCCACCGATACACGCACGTTCATGGCCAACGCCCAATCCATCGTGGATCAGGTGAAGGCCGGCAAAGGGGCGTTGGGCACACTCGTCTTCGACGAACAGGCCGGCGATGAGATCAAGATCACGGTCAAGAACCTCCGCGAACTCTCCGACAAGCTCAACCACGGGCAGGGCACCCTGGGGAAGCTGATCAGCGACGATTCGCTCTACCGCGAAGCACAGGGGACCCTGCATAAGGTTGATCGCGCAGTCGACGGCCTCAGCGATCAGGGCCCCATCACCGCGGTGGGAGTGGCCGCCAAATCACTGTTTTGACGCCGGGGTTGGCCCATGGCCGGTCACGAGGTGCGGAGAGTTCACCGGCAGGAGGTCTGCCTGCAGCACCAAAGCGCTGGAGTCGTCTGTTCAAACCGCCTGGCCCCGCCGCCGGGGCCTGATCACCGTTGCCCTCAACCCCAAGGTGCACCCAATTACCCCCGGGAAAAGCACCAGGAACAGGGATGCTGCACACGATGGCCCCTGCCTCGGGAGCAGCCAACCGGCTTGCAGGTCCACCAAATCCATAGCTTGATTTGCCGTCCAACTGCCTAGCCAACGGGCCCACTGCAAAAACTATAACCATGAGGAGCCGCGCATGAATCGAAGGACATTCAGCAAACTGACCATCGTCGGGGCGCTCGCCACACTGGCGAAAGGAGCCGCCGTGGGTGGACAGAACAAAGGTTCGGATCAAACCTCAAGGTCCGGCCACCCAGGGGCCTACCGGCCGACCCTGAGCTCAATCAGGAGGCACGCCACGCCGGAATGGTTTCACGACCTCAAGTTCGGGATGTTCATCGACTACGGCCTTTACTCCGTACCGGGCTACGCTCCCAAGCAAGCAACGGGGGGAATGTATCCCGATTGGTATCTCTATAACATGTATCATGTCCCCGAAGTGGTCGAATATCATAAGGCCAAGTGGGGTGCCAACTTCCAGCGGGACGATTTTATCCCGCTCTTCACGGCCGAGCACTATGATCCTGAGGGTATCGCCAAGGTGGCGGAAGAGGCCGGGATGCGCTACGTCGTGCCATTCTGCAAGCACCATGACGGATTCTGCCTGTGGCCCAGCAGTTACACCAGGCGCAACGCCATGGACATGGGGCCGAAGCGAGACTTGATCGGCCCGTTGAACGAAGCCTGCCGGACGCGGGGCTTGAAGTTCGGATTCTATTTTTCGCTGGATGAATGGGAATATCCCATCATCCAGGACGGGAAAAAGATGCTTCGCACCTGGCTGTCCCGGTACGAGGCAACAAAGGAGGAGCCGTGGTACCGGCTGACCCCGTTTGACGAGGTGGCGATGGCGGGAAAGATCACCGGCAAGCTGCCCGTCCAGGACTTCGTCGGAGACTATATCGTTCCCCAGGCGAGGGAGTTTATTGACCGGTACGATCCTGACATCCTCTGGCTGGACGGGGCCTGGTCGACTCCCATTGAACAATCAGGGTCCCTTCAGATCATCAGTCATTTGTACAACCAGGCCATGGGGCGCAAGACGGTCGCCACCAATGACCGGCTGGGGCAGTTGACGCGCTACAACGTCGGCGATTTCTTCACCAGCGAATACGGCTCCCATAACATCGAACGGACACAGATCCTCCATAAGTGGGAAGAGTGCAGAGGGGTGAGCCAGTCGTTTGGCTACAACTGGCAGGACACGGAAAAGAACGTGGTCAGCACCGCGGATCTCATCGACCGGCTGGTGAAAATCGTGAGTGAAAACGGAAACCTGCTGCTGGTGGTCAACCTCGACGGCCAGGGCGCCATGCCCGAGTATATCCGCACCAGACTTTACGACATCGGCCGGTGGCTGAAGATCAACGGCGAAGCCATCTATGAATCAAGACCCTGGTACACCGCGAGCCAGGGCGATCGGCTCAGATTTACGCAAAGCAAGGACGGCCGGTACTTGTACGCGATCCATCAAGGCTGGCCCGGGGCAAGCGTGGAGCTGCTTTATCTGCTGCCGGATCCCTCCGCGAAAATTGTGATGCTCGGCACCAGTCAGGAACTCAAGTGGAAGTACGTCCCCACCGGCGATGACGGCTATGAAAAAGGTGGGAAGGTGATCGTGGAGATACCGGAATCGCTCAGGAGCACCTTCGATTCCACCCATGCTGTGACGCTCAGGATTGAGCTTGCCGATCAAGGACCGGCTTAACGAGGCTGTCCCCCTGACAAACCGGTTGGGGCATCGGTTGCGATCAACCCGGTTAACATTCAAAACAAGCAGGACGCCCCAAGATGTTCGAGCAAGGAATGAGCATGAGGCGCAGGGAAAACCTGTTTTTTGCCGGTG
>JBAZMN010000129.1:0-5726 GCA_041649735.1 Opitutaceae bacterium
GAGCATGTGCTCGGCCATCCAGCCCTCGTCCCGGGCGATGTTGGAGGCGATGCGGAGCGCAAAGCACTTTTTGCCGAGCAGGGCGTTGCCGCCATAGCCCGAACCGTAGGACCAGATCTCGCGCGTTTCGGGGAAGTGGACGATGTATTTCTGGTCCTTGTTGCAGGGCCACGGCACGTCGGCCTGGCCTTTTTTCAGCGGCGCGCCCACGGAATGCATGCAGGGCACGACCCGGCGGTCGCCCTGGTCGATCAGCTTGAAGACCGGCCGGCCGATGCGCGCCATGATGCGCATGTTCGCCACGACATACGCCGAATCGGTCAGTTGCACTCCGAGCCGGGCCATCGGCGAATCGAGCGGCCCCATGCTGAAGGGCAGGACATACATCGTCCGGCCCCGCATGCAGCCGTCGAAGAGATCGCGGAGCGTCTTCTTCATCTCGAAGGGGTCCATCCAGTTGTTGGTGGGGCCCGCGCTGTCCCGCGAAAGACTGCAGATGAACGTCCGGTCCTCGACCCGGGCGACGTCGCTCGGGTCGGAGCGCGCGAGAAAGCATCCGGGCCATTGCCTCTCGTTGAGGCGGGTGAAGGTGCCGGTCGCGACCAGATGCCCGCACAAGGCGTCGTATTCCTCCTGGGAACCGTCGACCCAGTGGACGCGCTCTGGTTTGCAGAGTGCCGCCATCTTGCTGACCCACTTGATGAGATGGGGGTTGGTGCTGAGCGGCTTTTCCAAGTTCCTCGTTTTCATCGCCGCCGGGACGGTAGGAAGCGTTTTTCCAGTGGCAACAGGAAACCCTGCGGAAAGGATGGAGAAAGCATAACTTTCCCCTATATTAGGCGGATGTATTCCCGGCGTGCGATCCAATCCTTTTGGGATTTCCTCCAGTCATGAACAAGCTTTGCACCCTCGGCGGTGCGACCATCGGCAGTTACGTGGGCTGGTTTCTCGGCATGCGGTTCGGGTTCGGCACGGCCATCGTCATCAGTGGGCTGGCCGCACTGGTTGGCGTCTACGCCGGCTGGAAGCTCGCCCAGCGCTGGCGCTGAGCCACCCCGCCGGGCCGGGTCCGGCATCCCGCGGCACCCTCCCCCGGCCGCACCGCTTCCGCTTCGCACCGGCATCCCGGCAAGATTGACCCCGCTCCCCGCCTGGCCCAGGCTTAAGGCAGTCCCGGCTCCCGCCATGGCCGACACCACCATCTCCACCGATCCCGTGAAGCAGTTTTCCGTGTTCACGGAAAACCGGGTCGGCCGCCTGTTTGACCTGACCTCGCTGCTGGCGATGCACCAGGTCCACATCATGGCGGTCAACGTATTCGATCTCACGGAAAACGCGGTGGTGCGCCTGATCGTCGACGATCCGGACAAGACCCGCGAGCTCCTGGTCAACAAGGATTTTTCGTACAGCGAGAACGACATCCTCGCCGTGGAGCTCGCCGGTGAAGCGAACCTGAAACAGGTGCTGGCGGCGCTGCTCGAAGCCGAGATCAACATCCAGTACGTCTACGCGTTTACCAAGCGTCCCGAGGGCCGTTCGGCCTTCGCACTCCACGTTGAGGATGCGGAAATCGGGGCCCAGGCGCTGGGCCACCGCGGTTTCAAGGTGTTGACCCAGCGGGACATCTCCCGCTGAGGCGCCCGCCGCGCCCCGCACCCGGAAGGCAGGGCGCGGGATGATCGGGTTGGGCAAAGTTTTGGCCCGGCTAGTTGCGCTTTGGACAACTTCGGTTTCGTTTCCGCATGCTTCAACGAAACTTGCCCAACGCTTTCCGGCCGGAAACGGCGCGCGCGGGGCGGGCCCGTTGGGCCGTTGTCTCCGCCCCACCCCCTCCCTGAACCCCTAGTTCATTCTGCTACCCTATGAGGAAATTATCCTTCCGGCGGCTGGCCGTGCTGGCCGCCGCCATGCTGATGCATTTGCCGGCCGCGACCGCCGGTGAAACCCACATTCAGATTCCCGATCTGCACGCGGTCTCGTTTCCGCTGCTCGGCGGAACCGTCTCCGGTCTGGCGGTGTTGTACACCGGCATCGCGGTCTGCGCCCTCGGCCTTGGGTTCGGCCTGTGGCAATACCGGCAGACCCGGCGTCTGCCCGTGCACACCGCCATGGCGGACGTTTCCCAGATCATCTGGGAGACGTGCAAAACCTACCTGCAGCAGCAGGGCCGCTTCCTGATCGGCCTGTGGGGGCTGATCGCGGTCTGCATCACCTATTATTTTGCGGGCCTGTCGCACGAGCCGCCCTTCAACGTCACGGTCATCCTGCTCTGCTCGATCCTCGGCATCCTCGGCAGCTACGGCGTCGCGTGGTTTGGCATCCGCATCAACACCGTCGCCAACTCGCGCACCGCCTTTTCCGCGCTGCGGGGCAACTCGCTCGCCACCCTGCACATCCCGCTGCGCTCGGGCATGAGCGTCGGCCTGGTGCTCGTCTCGATCGAGCTGTTCTTCATGATCGCGATTCTCGCCTTCCTGCCGGCTTCGCTGGCGGGCGCCTGCTTCGTCGGCTTCGCCATCGGTGAATCGCTCGGCGCGAGCGCGCTGCGCATCTGCGGCGGCATTTTCACCAAGATCGCCGACATCGGCGCCGACCTGATGAAGATCGTCTTCCAGCTGCCCGAGGACGACCCCCGCAACCCGGGGGTCATCGCCGACTGCACCGGCGACAACGCGGGCGATTCGGTCGGCCCCACCGCCGACGGCTTCGAGACCTACGGCGTCACCGGGGTCGCGCTCATCGCCTTCCTCGCCCTCGCGCTCGTGCATGATCCCGTCATCTGCGGCACGCTGATCGTCTGGCTCTTCGCGATGCGCATCCTCATGATCCTCACTTCGCTCGGTTCCTACCTCCTTAACGAGGGCCTGAGCCGGACAATCTACGGGCGGCACAACGACTTCGACCTGGAGGCGCCGTTGACCAACCTGGTGTGGATCACGTCGATCGTCTCCATCCTGGTGACCTTCCTTGCGAGCTACCTGCTCCTCGGCAGCCTGCCGGACCATGAAGGCCTGTGGTGGTCGCTGGCCGTGATCATCAGCCTCGGCACGCTCGCCGGCGCCGTCATCCCGGAGCTGACCCGCGTGTTCACCAGCACGAAGTCGCGCCATGTGCACGAGATTGTCACCTCCTCGCGCCAAGGCGGCGCCTCGCTCAACATCCTGTCGGGCCTGGTCGCGGGCAATTTCTCCGCGTTTTGGAAGGGCCTGACCATCCTCACGCTCATGGCCCTGGCCTACCATTTCTCGCTGCATCCGTCCGTGGCCGGCCTCATGCCCGTCGCGATCAAGTTTGCCGCGCCCATCTTCGCCTTCGGGCTCGTGGCCTTCGGCTTCCTCGGCATGGGCCCCGTCACGATCGCCGTCGACAGCTTCGGCCCGGTGACGGACAACGCGCAGTCGGTCTTCGAGCTCTCCCAGATCGAAAAGCGCCCGGGCATCGCCGCCGAGATCGAGCGGGAGTTCGGTTTCAAACCCGACTTTGAGCATGCCAAGCTGGCGCTCGAAAAAGGCGACGGCGCGGGCAACACCTTCAAGGCCACCGCCAAACCCGTGCTCATCGGCACCGCGGTCGTCGGCGCCACCACCATGGTCTTCGGGATCATCCTCCTGCTCGAACAGGCGTTTGGCGGAGCCGTGGAGAAGCTCAGCCTGGTGCATCCCGAGGTCGTGCTCGGCCTGATCATGGGCGGCGCGGTCATCTACTGGTTCACCGGCGCCTCGACGCAGGCCGTCGTGACCGGCGCCTATCGCGCCGTGGTCTACATCAAGCGCCACATCCGGCTCGATGCCGCCACCGCGTCGATCAAGGACTCCAAGGAAATCGTGAAGATCTGCACGCAGTATGCCCAGCGCGGCATGATCAACATCTTCATCGTGATCTTCTGCTTCGCCCTCGCCCTGCCGTTCTTCGACCCGTATTTCTTTATCGGCTACCTCGTCGGCATGGCCTTTTTCGGACTCTTCCAGGCCATCTTCATGGCCAACGCCGGCGGGGCCTGGGACAACGCCAAGAAAATCGTCGAGACCGACCTGCGTCAGAAGAACACCCCCCTGCATGCCGCCACCGTCGTCGGCGACACCGTCGGCGACCCGTTCAAGGACACCTCCTCCGTCGCGATGAACCCGGTGATCAAGTTCACCACCCTTTTCGGCCTGCTCGCGGTGGAGATCGCGGTCAAGATGGCCGACAACGACCTCAAGTATCTTATCGGCGGGATCATCCTGCTCATCGGCCTCTGGTTCGTGTACCGTAGCTTCTACGGCATGCGCATCCCCGAGGATCCGACCGACGACGCCGCGGTGCAGGCCGAGCTGAAGCAGTTCTGAGCCGGCCGCGGCCCTGGCGGCACCATCAAGCCCGGGCGCGGAGCCCATCGCTCCGCGCTTTCGCCGCCGGCGGCCGTCGGGAGCGCCCGAGGAAGCGGTTGCTTCCTTCCGGCCGATCTTTTCCCAGCCGGGGCCGGGCACCTCATCGGGAGCGCTACAGCGATTAAAGTTTTTTCGTAGCCGTCTTGGGTTCGGGTAGCGCAGGCATCCTGCCTGCTTCCTCGACTGGTGCAGGCCGGAACCTGCGCTTCTTTTACGGCCACACTTCAATTTAATCCGCTTCAGTTCCGGGCCCGCCGAAATTCCGTCGGGCTCCGGCCCGTGGCCCCGCGGATGATCTTGTTGAAATAATGAAGATCGGGGAAACCGCACTCGATGGCGATCGATTTGACCCGCAGGCTGGTGCGCGCGAGCAGGTCGAGCGCGCGCCCAATCCGATCGCGGCGGATGTAGGCGCGGACGCCGCAACCAAACTGCCTTTGGAACAGCATCGTCAGATGATTGGGCGAAACGCCGATGTCGCGCGCCATCTTCCCGACGAGCAGCTTGTCGGAGGGGGTGTTGCGAATGATGCTCAGGGCGGTTTGAAGACCGGGATGCAGTCCCGGGAATCTGGTTTCCGCCTGGTGCTCATCCGCCAGTTGAAACAGCAGATCCCACAGCCGCACATTGGCGCGGCGACGGGAATGGGCGAAATAGCGGACCATCTCCTCCAGCTCGAGACCGATGCGGGAGGCTTGTTCGCCCAAATCGCGCAGGAGCGGCATCAGCACGATTCCCGGGCGGGCGGACGGTGCCTGGAAATGCGCGTAATAGTGCGGGGCGTCATAGGGGAAGTGCCATTCGACCACGAAATCGGGAGGAATGAGACTCACCCATCCCGGCTGGAAACGGTAACTCCGTCCATTGATCCTGAATTCGCCCTGGTAATGATAGACGTGAAGACTCCAGAGGCCGCGCTGGCAGAACGATCCAAACGACCGCATGCCATGCACCGAAAGCCCCGTCTGGACGATTTTGGGCATCGCTCCGAGCGGAAACGGAAAACGCGGGATGGCAGCCATGCCGGGAAAAATTACCACCACTTTGGGCGGAAAGACAACCACGGTCCCCTTTCGCGCGCCGACGACCCGGGCTATTGTGGCGTCCTTGCCCCGAGCCGGGTCATTTCGCCCGGCCCTGCCTCAACCCCGCCCCAACCATGCCCCTCTACGAATATCGGAAAAACGCCGCCAATCACGTTCCCGTCAGCCAAACCCTCAAGGCCGGCCTGGTCACCGGAGCCGCCAGTGTGTGCCGGCACCTGATCAAGACGATGGTCGCCGCGGGCAAGCCTCGGGTCGCGATCGATGGCTGGTATGGCGTGAATTGGGCCGCGCTTTGCGCCGGCCTGAAAGC
>JBAZMN010000130.1:0-5726 GCA_041649735.1 Opitutaceae bacterium
TGGATGCTGAGGATGGCGTTGTTGCGGTCGAACTGGCCGCTGAGAAAGCTCTGCAGCTCGATCCGGTCGAGCTCGCCGACGAGGACGGCAACCGTCTGGTCGAGTTCGCGGCCGTAGCGCTCCTGCGCGGTGCCGGCGGCGGCCCCGACGAGCTCGACCATCACCCCGGCATCGGCGAGCCTTTGGTTGAACTCCAGCAGGCCGCCGATGGCGCGCTTGAGGCCGTTCAGCTTCGCAATGTGCTTCTGGGCGCGCTCAGGGTTGTCCCAGAACGCCGGGGCGCCCATCTGCGCCTCCATGGCCTCGATCTCGCGCTGTTTTTGTTCGACGTCAAAGAAACCTCCACAAGTGGCCGGCGCGCTTCTTGAGGTCTTCGAGACGGGAAATGATTTCAGGTGCGATCATGGTGAGGAGAACAGGCGATGAAGGTGAAGGGGAAATGCCGCAAACTCGCGGGGCGGGTGCAAGGGGAAAATCCGGCGGCTCAGGCCGCCGCCGCGGCTTCCGCCCGGCGCTGCTTCCGCTCCCAGAACCAGGCCAGCCAGATGCAGACCTCGTACAGCAGGCAGAGCGGCACCGCCATGGCCACCTGGGTGATGACCTCCGGCGTGGTCAGGACGGCTCCGAGGATGAACGCCAGCACGATGACATGGCGCCGGAAAGGCGCGAGCTGCCGGTAGTGGAGGATGCCGAGCTTCACGAGCGTGAGCACCACGAGCGGGAACTGGAAGCCCAGGCCCATGCCGAGGAGGAACTTGCAGGTGAAGCTGATGTATTCATCGGCCCGCCATTCGTAGGGATCGAAACCGAGCATGGTGGAATACTCGATCGAAGCCCGCAGCGCGAGCGGCAGCAGGATGAAATAGGTCAGCAGGACGCCCAGCAGAAACAGGAACACCCCCCAGCCGAGCCAGGTAAAGAGAAACCGGCGCTCGCGGACGCGCAACGCCGGCAGGATGAACTGGCCGAGGAAGTACAGCCAGAACGGGGCCGAGACGACCAGGCTGCCGTAGAGCGCGAGATGAAACGCCACCATGAAACCCTCCGCCGGGTTGAAGTTGCGCAATTTCACCAGCGTTGCACCCGGGCCGGCCTCGGGATCGGGTTTCAGCGTCAACACCTGCTCCTCCCCGATTTTCGCCATGCCGAGCTTGAAGACCACGTGGGGCGCATCGCCCGCCGGCAGGCCGGCAAATTGCTCGCGGGAAACCTCGTAGGGGCCGAATCGCGTGGCGCCGACCTGGAAAGTCACGGTCGGCCGCGGCTGGTCGAGGAGATGCATCCGCCGGATGGGATACATGAGGATGGCCGCAAGCTTGTCGTCCAGCAGCAGGCAGACCACGAGCGCGACAAAGATCACGGCGGCGCATTTGAGCAGGGCCCGGCGCAAATCCTCGAGGTGATCGAGAAAGGGCTTGCGCGGACCGCCCTCGTCGGAGTCAGACGGCTGGATTTCCGGGGAGTCAGCCATGAGCGGGATGGATCAGTACGGCGATACAGGTTTGGCGGGGTTTTGCAAACGCCGCCTGACCCCGGAGCAGCCGGGATCCCCGCGGCCGGATTTTTCCCGCGCGCCTCACGCCCGCAGCGTGCCCGCGGCTTTTTCGGCCAGAAAACTGGCGTAGGTCTGCTCGATCCCCTCGCGCAGGCCGGTCTGCGCCCGCCAGCCGAGGGCGGTGAGTTTCGAAACATCCAGCAGCTTGCGCGGCGTGCCATCGGGCTTGGACGCGTCCCATTCGATGCGGCCCCTGAAGCCCACGACCGCGGCGACCATCGCGGTCAGCTCCCGGATCGTCACATCCGTGCCGGTGCCGACATTGATCCAGTCCGGGGGCCCGGCGAGCCGGAGGAGGAACACGCAGGCGTCGGCCAGGTCGTCGACGTGCAGGAATTCGCGCTGGGGCCGGCCCGTCCCCCAGGCCGTCACGCGGTCCAAACCGGCTTCCCGGGCTTCGTGAAAGCGGCGGATGAGCGCCGGCAGCACGTGGGAGTTCTGCGGATGATAGTTGTCGCCCGGGCCGTAGAGGTTGGTGGGCATCGCAGAGTGGAAAAGCACGCCGTACTGCCGGCGGTAGTACTGGCAGAGCTTGAGACCCGCGATCTTGGCCAGGGCGTAGGCCTCGTTGGTCGGCTCGAGCGCGCCGGTGAGCAGGCAGTCCTCGGACATCGGCTGCGGCGCGTGCTTGGGGTAGATGCACGAGCTGCCGAGAAAAAGCACCCGCGGCACGCCCTGGCGGTACGCGGCGTGCAGGGTGTTCGTGGCGATCACCAGGTTGTCGTGCAGAAACTCCGCCGGGTAGGTGCTGTTGGCATGGATGCCGCCGACGCGGGCCGCGGCGATGATGGCGGCTTCGGGTTTTTCCGCGGCGAAGAACGCCTCGACCGCCGCCGGCCGGGTCAGGTCCAGCTCGCGGCGGGTGCGCAGGACCAGGGACACGCCGGCTTCGCGCCGGAACCGCCGCACGAGGGCGGATCCGACCATGCCCTGGTGGCCTGCGATGTAGAGTTTCATGGGACAAAAGCGAAAAAGGTGGAAAAGCGGGAAAGCGGAAGACGCCCGATCTCTGGTGGCGTCGGTTTGTCGCTTTCCCGCCTTCCCGATTTTTTCGCCCTTCTGCTCACGGCTGCGGCAGTCTGGCGATCTGGGCCTCGCGCTTCGCCAGCTCGAGGTCGGCTTCGACCATGAGTTTGACCAGTTCCTTGAAGCGCACCTTCGGCTCCCAGCCCAGCCGCTGCCGGGCCTTGGTGGAATCGCCGATGAGCAGCTCGACCTCGGCCGGACGCTCGTAACGCAGATCATGCTTCAGGTATTTCCCGGCCTCGAGGCCGAGCAGGCCGAACGCCTCCTCGCAAAATTCACGCACGCTGTGCGTCTCGCCGGTGGCCACGACATAATCGTCCGGCCGGTCCTGTTGCAGCATCAGCCACATCATCTCGACATATTCCCGGGCGTAGCCCCAGTCGCGCCGGGCGTCGAGGTTGCCGAGGTATAGATCATCCTGCAGGCCGAGCTTGATGCGGGTGGCGGCCCGCGTGATTTTGCGGGTGACGAACGTCTCGCCCCGGCGCGGCGACTCGTGGTTGAAGAGGATGCCGTTGCTCGCGTGCAGGCGGTAGCTTTCCCGGTAGTTGACCGTGAGCCAGTGGGCGAAAACCTTGGCGCAGCCGTAGGGCGAGCGCGGCCAGAACGGCGTGCGCTCGGTCTGCGGCGTCTCCTGCACCTGGCCGAACATCTCCGAGGAGGATGCCTGGTAGAAGCGCACTTTTTTCACGAGGCCCGCCTCCCGGATCGCCTCGAGGATGCGCAGCGTGCCGAGCCCGTCGACATTGCCGGTGTACTCGGGAATCTCGAACGAGACGCGGACGTGCGACTGCGCGCCGAGGTTGTAGATCTCGTCCGGCTTGAGCTCGTAGAGCAGTTTCACCATCTGCACCGGATCGGCCAGGTCGCCGTAGTGCAGAAACAGGTGCACGCCGTTGACGTGCGGATCCCGGTACAGGTGATCGATGCGGCTGGTGTTGAAGGTGGAGGCGCGGCGGATGATGCCGTGGACCTCGTATCCCTTGGCCAGCAGGATTTCGGCCAGATAGGAGCCATCCTGCCCGGTGATGCCGGTGATGAGGGCGCGTTTCATGCAAAAAGAGGATGCACGCTAGGCCGGACGGCGCGGCACTGGCAAGCATCGTGATGAACCGGCGGGATCACGAACGGACGCCCGCGCTTGCCCACGCCGTCCGCCCGGCTACCCTCCCGTCCATGCGCATCGTGCTCATCGCCGCCCAGTCGCTCGACGGCTTCATCACCAAGCATGCCCAACCCGGCACCGCCTTCACCTCGGCGGAGGACAAGGCCTATTTCCGCGCGGCGCTGGCAACCTTTGACGTCTGCATTTTTGGCGGGGAAACCTACCGCGTGTCCCGCGACTTCATCCGGACCCAGTGGCCGGGCCGCCCCATCCGCATGGTGATGACCCGCGCCCCCGGGCGCTACGCCGCCGAGGCCATCCCGGGCACGCTGGAATTCACGGACACCGCGCCGGCCGCGCTCGTGGACCAGCTGCGCGTCCGCGGCTGCCAGCGATGCGGGCTGCTCGGCGGCTCGCACATCCACAGCCTGTTCCTCGAAGCCGGCCTGGTGGATGAAATCTGGCTCACGGTCGAACCGGTGCTGTTCGGCGGAGGCACGCCGCTGCTGGCGCAGCCGGCCGACGTCCGCCTTGAACTGCAGACGTCCGAGCAGCTGGGCGCACACACCGTGCTGCTGAAATACCGGGTGCGCCGATGAATCTCCGGGGGATCCACTGGTTGTCCTATTTTCTGTTCTGGGTGGCGGCGATCACGGCCGCCGGCGCCCTGCTCGGGGCCTCGCTCTTTCCGCTGGCCGGACTGCTGTTCCACACCGGCGATACACCCTGGCAGCTCGTGCAAAACGGCGCCCGGATCGGCAGCTTTTATTTCCTGATCTGGGCGCCGGGCACGGCGGTGGTGCTGTGCGTCATGCGCGCCTACCGCCGGCAGCACCCGGAAACCCGCACGGATTAAATCCGGTGCCTGGGCAATGAAGCCATGCGCGGCAGCGACTTCAGGGGGAGGATTCCTCCCGTCCGATCAGATCTGGTAATCCGGCCGGCCGGAGCCTTCGTGCAGACCGCACTCGCGCTTGAGGCCGTTGAAGCGGGTCTGCTCCTCGGTCATGCCCGCCTCGAGTTTGGACGTGCTGTGCCAGTCGCCCACCGAGACATAGCCCTGCTCCCAGAGCGGATGATAAGGCAGGTCGTGCTCGGTCAGGTAACGGTGCACCCGGCGGTTGTCCCAATCGATGATGGGATGCACCTTGGTGATCCGGTTCTGCCGCTGCACGACCTGGAGGCCGTCGCGCGTGCTGCCCTGCGAACGGCGCAGTCCGGCCAGCCAGGCCGTGGCATCCAATTCCCGCACGGCGCGTTCCATGGGCTCGATTTTGCTGATGAAATTATAGCGCTTCAATCCCTCGATGCCCTGCTCCCACTGTTTTCCGTAAAGCGCCTCCTGCCGGGCCGCGGTCATGGCCGGCTGATAGAGCTTGAGGTTGAGCTGGAGCCGGCCGGTGAGTTCATCCGCGAACCGGTAGGTCTCGGGAAACAGATAGCCGGTGTCGATGAAGACAACCGGGATGCGCGGCACGATGCGTGTGACCAGGTGCAGCATGACCGCCGCCTGAATGCCGAAGCTCGTGGTCATGACCAGCCCGTCGCCGTAGGTTGCCAACGCCCATTGCACCCGCTCGTCGGCCGTCGCCTTTTCGAGGTCCACAGTGACGGATGAAGGCACGGCGGCAGTTGGACTGGTCATTGGCAGATAACCATTACTTGGGACATGTCCTAAGTAAAGTAACAAGCCAATTTCATTTAATGAAACGTCGCAATAAATTGACTAAAAGGCACTAAGCAATCTGACTATTTCGGCCTTCTTGGCCTGTAATTCAGCCAACTGCTTCTTGGCCCCCTCAATCACCTGTGGTGGAGCCTTGCCCACGAAGGCGGGATTCGCCAGACGCGCCTCGGTGCCGGCGATATGCTTGGCCAGCATGTCGAGTTCCCTGGTCAGGCGCTGCTTCTCGGCTCCGGCATCCACTGTTGACGCCAGGTCCAGATACAGGGTGCCAAGCGGCGTGACCACCGCGGGGGCGTTGTCGACCGTTTCCTGACGGATGATCTCGGCGGCGCCACACATGCGGAGCAGTTTCC
>JBAZMN010000131.1:0-5691 GCA_041649735.1 Opitutaceae bacterium
CCCCGAGGAGAGCAGACCGGCCCCCACCCCGTCGGCCGACGGCCGCACCGGCCTGACGGTCGTCTCCTATATCGGCATCGGCAACAAGCTCTACCTGCGCGGCGAAGGCCCCGGCCTCAGCTGGGACAAAGGCGTGCCGCTGCAGTTCGTCTCGATCGGCCGCTGGCGCTGGGAGACCGGCGCCGCCACCGCGCCGGTGAGCTGCAAGGTCTACAAGAACGACAAGATTGAGGCGCCGCTGGGCCTGATCATGCTGGCCCCCGGCACCGAGCAGGAGGTCACGGCGTCGTTCTGACGGGCGGCGAGATTCAATAATGCGGTGGACGCTCACCGGCGTCCACCGATTCGCCGGAATCAGCCGGCAGTTTTCCGCGCAGCTCGGCCACCTGTTTCTTCAGCCGGTCGATCTCCCCCGCCAGCTCGAGCATGGCCTTGTCCTGCTCCGCCACGTGGCGCTGCAGCCAGGCCAGTCTCTCTTCGAGCAGGGCGAGTGGTTCATGCTTCATCGCAAGGGAGCCGAGTTCAGCGGCGGGCGGGTCATTTGCCAAGCCAACTTGCGGCTGCCGGGCGGGAACCGCCGGAGGGTTTGCCCGGTGCTCCGGCAGGCAGTGCGTCACGGCTTGGAGCAGTTCGCACAGCCAGAAAGGCTTCAGCAGCAGCCCCACGCCGCCGGCGGCGGTTGCCCGGGCCGGCATGTCCGCCTCCCTCCGGCTGGTCATGAAGATCACGGAGAGGGGACTCCCCTCCTGCGCGGCCCGCAATCGGGCGGCCAGCCCAAAACCATCGGTGTGTAGGAGATCGGCGTCGAGCACCGCGATGTCGAAGCGCTGTTGCGCACACTGACGCAATGCTGCTTCCCCGTCGGCGATGCCGATTACCTCGTATCCGGCCTCGTCGAGCGCCACCTCCAGGACGGTGCGCAACGGCATGTCGCCTTCGACCACGAGAACGCGTGCCTGGCCGGCCATCTCAGCCCTTCCGCGCCGGTGGCCGGCGCCGCGGGACTGCCGGCATCGCCCGCAGCCAGCGGATGACCTCAACGCAAGCCGCCCGCGCTTCGGCCGAAGTCTGCAGACGTCGCACCTTGCGACAGAGGACGATCAACACTTTTACCAATCGTTTCTGGTGGGTGACACGGCTCGCAAAAGCTCGTGTCGTAGGTCTGCGGTGCGGCATGTGTCTACAAATTTTAGTTATTACATTTTTTGTCAACCTTTAACCGACGGTCCTGTGCGTTGACAATTATTGTCCGCGGCGGCATCGAAACCGCATGCATTACACCCAGCTTTTCCGGCAGCTTCGTGAAAGCCGGGGCTACAGTTACGAAGCACTGGCCAAGCGGGCCCGGTGCCATCGCAACACCGTCATCAATGTCGAGAGCGGACGGCCGGTCAAATTCAGCACCCTCGCCGGCCTGATGGAAAAGATGGGTTATTCCCTTGAATCCGCCGAAATGCGGACGTTCGCGCTGCTTTGGCTCGAAGCCGTGAGCGGCATGCCTTTCTCGAAGCCGGAGACCGCCGCCGCCGCACGCAAACAGGCGGCAACCTACGGACGGAATGCCCAGCAGGCCGCGGCCCAGCTGACCGAGGCCGTGATGACCACCGATTTGACCGCCGACCAGATCCGCCTGCTGGTGTTTGCCGCGCGCCAACCCGAGGTGCTGGCCATCCTCGAGGCCGTGCGCGACCTGGTGGAAGCCGCCCCCAGCCAGGATTCCGCACCACAACTGAAGGTGGCGGAGGACAAGTAGCCGGCACCCGGCTGGTTTACGTCTCCAGCAGGCGGCGCAGCTCCGCCGGTTCCGTCACGGGCTGCCGGCACGCGAAATTCTCGCAGACGTAGGCCGTGGCCCGGCCCGCGAGCGGCTTCATCCCGCCGAGGTAGGGCTGGCGTGATGAAAGCCAGCGCTGGCCTTCGCCGCCGTCCGCCGCCAGCAGCGCCCGCCGGGCCCCCAGCCGTTCGTGCAGCACGGCGGCCAGGGTGCGAAATTCTTCTGTCTGTGGATCGCCGGCCAGCACCACCGTGCGCGGCGGCGGCCAAGCGAGCTCCAGTGCACTTAAGAGCTGCGGCAGGGCATGCGGGGCGCGTTCCCACTGCCCGCGCAGGGCCTCGATGCAGCGCAACGCGCGGCTCCAGTAGCCAAGCCCGCGGGAGCCCGGACCTTCCTCCCCCAGCATCCAGGCCAGTCGCAGGAGATTGTTGGCCGCCACCGACCCCGGCGCAGGCTCCGCGCCATCGTAGTCCTCCTTCAGCCGGGCGATCAGCGTCGGATCGTCCGCCCGCGAGTTGAAATAGCCGCCGGCCTCGTCGTCCCAAAACAGTGCATCCATCCTTGCCTGCAACTGTTCGGCCCATTGCAGCCAGCGGATGTCAAACGATGCCTCGTAGAGATCGATCAGGCCCTGGACAAGATACGCATAGTCCTCGGCAAAGCCGGGAATGTCGCTGCGGCTCTCCCGGTAGCAGCGGTAAAGCACGCCGGTCTGCGCGTCAGACAACTCACGCCGGAGAAACTCCGCGGTGTCCGAGGCCCGGGCGAGATAATCGCGCTCGCCCAGCACCTGCCATCCCCTGGCCAGCGCGGAAATCATCAGACCGTTCCAAGCGGTAAGGATCTTGTCGTCGAGGTGTGGACGCGGCCGATGGGCACGGGCGGCGCGCAGTTTTTCCAAACACGCCTGCAACCGGTCGCCGGCCACTGACAGGTCGGAGCCAAATTGCTTCGCCGTTTCTTCAAGTGGCTGACGCTGCCGCAGAATGTTCCGCCCCCTGAACTCCCCATGCGGGTCTTGCGCCTCGGGAACATTGCCCCCGGCCTTCACGCCATAATGGGCGCAAAAAAAATCCGTGTCCGCGCCCAGCAGGTGCGCGAGCTCTTCCCTCGTCCAGACATAGAAGGCTCCTTCTACTTTCCGGCCGGCGTGTTCTCCATGGTCCGTTTTCCGGCCCTCGCCTTCCGGCACCATGCTGTCCGCATCCTCCGCCGAGCAGAATCCCCCTTCCGGACTGGCGAGGTCGCGCAGCACATACGCAAAGATGTCCCGGGCCACCCAGGCAAACCGTCCGTCGCCGGTCGCCTGCCGCGCCTCCAGGTAGCTGATCGCGAGCTGCGCCTGGTCGTACAGCATCTTTTCGAAGTGCGGAACGAACCACTCGTCGTCCACCGAGTAACGGTGAAATCCGCCGCCCACATGGTCGTGCAGACCACCCTCGGCCATCTTGCGCAAAGTATACGTGGCCATCTTTTCCGCCCCGGCGCCGGCCGTGGACGCTCCACCCTGGGTCGCCGCGAAACGGAAGAGAAAATTGAACACCGCGGCGCGGGGGAACTTCGGGGCACCGCCGAAACCACCCTGCTCCGCATCAAACGATCCGGCCAATTGCTGGAAACACCGATCGAATGCCTCGATCGCGGCGGCCAAATCACCGTCGCCCGGCTGGGATCCGGAGGCTGGGGCGTAAAGCTTGCGGGATGTGCTCTCGGCATCGCCTGATTCCCCGGCGTCCCGTGTCGGCGCTTGGGCCTTTTGTCCCGCGGCATACTGGCGCAGACCTTCCGTCACCCGCTCGCCTTCGGCCACCAGCTTTTCCCGTTGCTCGGCCCAGGCCCGGGCCAGCACCCCGAGCAAGGTGGCAAAACCGGGCCGGCCCCAGCGATCCTCGGGCGGGAAATAGGTGCCGCCATAGAACGGCTTGAGGTCGGGTGTCAGCCACACACTCATCGGCCAGCCGCCTTGGCCGGTCGCGGCCTGCACGTAGGTCATATAGACGCGGTCGACGTCCGGCCGCTCCTCCCGGTCCACCTTCACCGGGATGAAATCGCGGTTGAGTTTCTCCGCGATGGCCAGGTTCTCAAACGATTCGTGCGCCATCACGTGGCACCAGTGGCATGTCGAGTAGCCGATGGAGAGAAAGATGGGCTTCTGCTCGGCGCGCGCCCGGGCGAAAGCCTCGGGGCCCCAGGGAAACCAGTCGACGGGATTGTGCCGGTGCTGGCGGAGATAAGGCGACTGCTCGCGGGCCAGACGGTTGGGGGACGGCATGGGACCGGCGGTCATGCCGCAAGCTCCGCGCAAATTGCCAAAAGGCAACACCGGGCGCCCCGGCTTTCGCCTTGGCCTTTGGCCCAGCTTCGCCCTTAAGGAATCCGGCGGACCTGCGAGTCCGCCGGATTCCTGATGCCGGGCGCGCTTCTCACCACCATCTTTTTCTCGCTGTCGGTGATCTTCGCCAACCGTTCGATCGCCGCCGTCGGCCTCACGCGCGCCAATCTGGGCCGGCTGCTGGTGGCCCTTGTCTGCCTCGGGGCCTATGCGCACACGCTCGGGCGCGGCCTGGGCGGCGCCGGGCGCGACTGGTTTCTGCTCAGCGGGCTGATCGGCATGGGCCTGGGCGATCTCGCCGGCTTCAACGCCCTGCCGCTGCTCGGTTCGCGGCTGGCCATCCTCATGGGCCAGTGTCTCGCCGTGCCGATTGCGATCGTGGCCGAGCGGCTGTGGCTGGGCACGCAGCTCACCGCCGGCCAGTTGTTCTGGGGCGCGGTCATTCTCGCCGGTGTGGCCCTGGCGTTGATGCCGACGCCCCGAAGCCCGCCGCGCGTGCGGGTGCGGCCCGTCGGCTTCCTCTGGGGTTTCCTCTCCGCGGCCGGCCAGGGCCTCGGCGCCGTGGTCAGCCGCCGCGCCTCGGAGGCGGCCGCGCAGGCGGGCGAGTCGATCGACGGCATCACCGCGGCCTACCAGCGCATCATCGGCGGGCTGGCTGTCACGGCGGCCTTTTTCATTCTGCGGGCCCTGATCCGGCGCAACCGCGCGCCGGAAAAACCGGTGCCGCCGCCAATCCGCAGCTATCTCTGGATCGCCGCCAACGCCGCCTGCGGCGCGGTGATCGGAGTCAGCTGCTACCAATGGGCGCTCGCCACCACCCCCAGCGGCATCGTGCTGCCGATCGTCGCCACAACCCCACTCGTCATCATTCCCTTCAGCTATCTGCTGGAAGGCGAGCAACCTTCCCGGCGCTCGCTGACCGGCGGGGCCATTGCCGTGGCCGGCGCCGTGGCCCTCTCGCTGGCGCACTGAAGAGGGCGGACCTCCGCGCGGCCGGCGGCCCGAGCCTTGCTCGAATTCCCGAATCCGCTGCCAAGCCGCCGAAGGATTTTAAGGCTCTTTCTTGCTGCCGGCAAAAATGGCCTTGGCGGCCTTGAAAGGCTCCCGCGTAAACGAAGGCCGGGGGGCCCGCTAGGAGGCGCGCCGCTCGCGTTCGGCGAGGAGCGCCTCCTGATACCGCAGACTCTCCTGCTGCTGCTCCAGCCGCGCCACCGTCTCCTTGAATGCGAGTTTCTCGTCCGTAAAGTTGCGCCGCTCGGCCTCCAGCAGATCCATCGCCCGGTTGACCTTGTTCCAGGCTTCGTCGAGGGAGGCGTCGCGCAGGAACGGATCGCGCGAGGGGCGGGGCGCGGCATGCAGCACGCGGGCGGCCTCGACCTCGGCGGGCAGGCTGCGCAGACGCTGCTCATAAGCGCGCAAATTGGCCTCCTGCTCCCGGAGCAGTTCCATGTCTTCCTCCAGCTGCCGGCGCTCGGCTCCGAGCCGGGATTGCGCCTGCTGCACCTTCACCGCCTCCTCGCGCAGGCGGACATCCTCGGCGCGCAGGTCGAGGCGCATGTCATCCAGCATATCGCGCTCGCGGGCC
>JBAZMN010000132.1:0-5647 GCA_041649735.1 Opitutaceae bacterium
TTTACCTGAGCGTCCACAAAAACGAGCTGCTGGTGCTGGGCGTCCTCGGCCTCGGGCAATGGATGCCGCGGTTTGCGCGCGGCTATATGAAACCCAGTGCTGCTGACTTCCGTTCAGCGGCAGATTGATCGCGGCCGGCGGCAAGGGCGGCTGGGTTCCCCCGTACCCGACCTCGGCGGCATTACGCCGCCACTGGTCCCGCCGGCCGACCGTCTGTCTAAAGTCTGCGGTGGGTGGCTTCCCCTGCTGTAGTCTCACCCGCACATGGATTCCACGTCCACCGTTGCATCTTTGGTCACCGACGCCGGCTCCCGCCGGCGCGCGAAGGAGCGGCTGTACGTCGTGTGCCAGGCGGCGGGCTGGTTGGCTTTGCTGGTGCTGCAGTTGCTGTTTGTCCGGCTCTTCGCCGCCGAGCGGGATCCGAGCGACTCGATCCCGTCGATCGTGCAGACCATCGCGGAAGGCTGGCTGATCACCCATCTGGTGCGGCGCTGGCTGACCCGCTGGGGTTGGAAGGATCTGGGCTGGCGGCGGCTGGCCCCGCGCATCCTGGGCATGGCGGTGGTGCTCTCGGCCATCTGGGCGGCGGTCAGCTTCGGCATCTGTTACGGCCTTCTGCGCAATCCGCTGCCGGCCAAATATCACCCGCTGGCGATCCTCGCGCTGAATCTGATGAACGGCGCGATCCTCATGGCCGGCTGGCTGTGCATCTATTTCTTCTATCACCTGTTCGACCGCTACAACCGCCTGCAGATCGAGCAGCTGCGGCTGGCCGCCGCGGTCAAGGAAGCCGAGTTGCGGGCGCTCAAGTCGCAGATCAACCCGCACTTCATCTTCAACTCGCTCAACTCGCTGCGGGGGCTCATCGACGAGAATCCTGACCGGGCCCGCCAGGCCGTCACGCAACTCGCCAACCTCCTGCGCTACTCGTTGCAGTCCGGCCAGCTTGAAACCGTGCCGTTCGAGGAGGAGCTGAATACGGTCAACGACTACCTCGCGCTCGAACAGGTGCGCCACGAGGAGCGCCTGCGGGTGCGGCTCGACGTCGCCCCCGGGGCGCTCGCGCTGCCAATCCCGCCCATGCTGCTGCAGACGTTGGTGGAAAACGCGGTCAAGTACGGGATCGCGCCGCGCCGGGAGGGTGGCGAGATCGCGATCATCGCCCGGTGCGAGCGCAACCAGCTGCGTTTGCAGGTCACCAACCCCGGCACCCTGGTCGCCGGCGGCGGCTCGACCGGCGTCGGCGTGCGCAACGCCGCCGACCGGCTCGGACTGCTCTTTGGCGCCCAGGCCACACTCAACCTGCGCGAAGATCCGCCCGGTTGTGTCGTCGCCGAGGTCATCCTGCCGCTGGCAACCACCGCGGCCCGCGAATCCGCCCGCGCCCGGACCCTGCCTGAGACCGGACCCGAAGTCCGGTCCGCGGAGCGGAAGGCGGTCCTTCCCGCATGAAGGCCCTGTTGATCGACGACGAACGCCTGGCGCGCAACGAGCTGCGCCGGCTGCTCGCGCCGCACCCGGAGATTGTGATTGTTGGCGAGGCCGCCAACGCCGACGCGGCCCGCGCGGGCATCGCCGAGCTCCGGCCGGACCTGATCTTTCTCGACATCCAGATGCCGGGTGACGACGGCTTCACGCTGCTCGAGTCGCTTGAGCCGCCGCTGCCGCGGGTGATCTTCACCACCGCCTACGACGAGTTCGCGGTGAAGGCGTTCGAGTTCAACGCCCTCGACTACCTCATGAAGCCGGTTGATCCCGCGCGGCTGGCCGCGGCGCTGGAAAAGCTGCCGGGACGCGCCGGAGACCCGCCCGGCGCCGCGTTGTCCGAGCGCCCGCTCCGCCTCGCCCCCGAGGACAAGGTGTTTGTGCGCGCCGGCGAGCGCTGCTGGTTCGTCGAGGTGCGGTCGATCCGCCTGATGGAAAGCGAGGGCAACTACACCCGCGTGCATTTTGACGACGCCCAGCCGCAGCTCTTCCGCTCGCTCAACGCCATGGAGGAACGCCTCGACCCGAAGGCCTTCTTTCGCGCCAACCGCCGTCAGATCATCAACCTGCTTTGGATCGACCGGATCGAGCCCTGGTTCAGCGGCGGCCTGCTCGTGCATCTCAAGGGCGGCCTGAAGGTTGAACTTTCCCGCCGCCAGGCCCAGGCCTTTCGCGAAAAGATGAGCCTTTAACCCGCGACCACGAATGGACACGAACCAACACGAATCCGGGCTGATCCATGGGGAACTCGTGTACGCAATCGTCGGGTGTGCCATCGAGGTCTTGAACGAATTGGGTCACGGCTTGAACGAAAAGCCGTATGAGAACGCTTTGACGGTGGAGTTTGGCTTCAAGGGAATCGCGTACAATCAGCAGGCCCGCTTCGATGTCACCGACAAGGGCCGATCCGTCGGGGAGTATATTCCCGACTTGATCGTTGCGAAGGCGGTGGTTGTAGACGTCAAGGTCATCGAACGAATCACTGACATTGAGCGGGGCCAGATGATCAATTACCTGCGCATCACCAAACTGCGCGTCGGAGTGATCTTGAACTTCAAGCGACCCAAGCTCGAGTGGGAGCGCATCGTGCTCTAAGCTGATTTGTGTCGATTCGTGTTCATTGGTGGTCGTTTTCCTTCCCATGATCGAAGCCCGCAACCTCACGAAGATCTTCCATGACAAAAAGCGCGGTGAAATCCGCGCGGTCGACGACGTCTCGTTCACCTGCCGCCCGGGCCGGATCTACGGCTTGCTCGGCGCCAACGGCGCGGGCAAGACCACCACGCTGCGCCTCCTCGCCACACTGCTGCGGCCCACGAGCGGCGGCGCCACCGTGGCCGGCCACGATGTGACCGCGGCTCCCGGCCGGGTACGCGCCTGCGTGGGTTTTCTCGCCACGAGCACCGCGCTCTACGGTCGGCTCACGGCGCGCGAGACCATTACCTACTTCGGCCGGCTCAACGGCCTGACGGACGCGCAGATCGCCGTCCGCATCGGCCAGCTCGCCGGCGAGCTCGGGCTGCACGAATTCCTTGACCGCCGGGTGGAAAAATTTTCGACCGGCATGAAACAGAAGACCTCCATCGCCCGCACCCTGGTGCATGATCCCGCCGTGCTCATTCTGGACGAGCCGACGCTCGGCCTCGATGTGATGGCGGCCCGGGCCATCGTGCGCTTCGTGCGGGAATGCCGCACCCGGGGCAAGACCGTGATCTATTCCACCCATGTCATGAGCGAGGCGGAAAAACTCTGTGATGTCATCGGCATCATCCACCATGGCCGCCTTGTGGCCGAGGGCACCCTGGATGAGCTCCGCCGGCGCTACGCCCGGCCGGACTTGGAGGAGATTTTCGTGCAGGCGGTGGGAGGGGAGGAGGTCGTATGAACGGGCGCAATCTGTTCACCGTTTATCGCAAGGAACTGCGCGACTCCCTGCGCGACCGCCGGACGTTGATTTCGATGATCGTCGTTCCGACGCTGATGATCCCCGGCATCATGGCGGTGGCCGGGCTGGTTTCCTATCGGGTCGTCAGCCAGGCCCGGCAGGAGGTGCCCGCGGTCATGATCCTGGGCGGCGGTGATTCGCCGGCGGTGCGCGCGGCGCTGGCCGCCGGCGCCAAGGTCCGACTGGTGCCGGCCACGGGCGACTGGCGGCAGCGGATCACCGACAAGACCCTGCGGGCCGCGGTGGAGATTCCGGCCGGATTCGACGCGGCGCTGGCGCGGGGCGAGCCCGCCATCGTGAAGCTCTATGATTACGAGAGCGAACTGCGCTCCGGCCTCGCCGTGGGCGAGCTGCGCAATTTCTTCAACAACTACCGTGAGCAAACCGTCTCGGCCCGGCTGGTGGCGCACGGCCTGCCGGCGACCCTCGTCAAACCCTTCGAGGTGAAAACCGAGAACGTGGCCCCGCCGGAGAAGGTGGGAGGCAACCTCATCGGCGGGATGATCCCCTATCTGTTCATCCTGCTTTGCTTCACCGGCGCGATGTATCCGGCCATGGACCTGACCGCGGGCGAGAAGGAACGCGGCACCATGGAGACCATCCTGTGCAGCCCGGTGGCGCGGACGGATCTTGTCCTGGGCAAATTTCTCATGGTGCTCACCGCGTCCTTGGCTACGGTGCTGTGGTCGCTCCTTTCGATGGGAGCCACGCTGCTGATCGGGGGGACGCTGCTGGCCCGGAGCGGGGCCGGTCCGATGATGGCAGCCCAAACCGCGGCCCGGGGGGCGGCGGTGCTTCCGACCCTCGATCCGTCCGGCACGCTCACCGTGCTGGCCATGGTCGTGCCGGTCGCGGTGTTGTTTTCCGCGGTGCTGATGGCCCTGTCGCTCTTTGCCAAAAGCGTCAAGGAGGCCTCGAGCTACGTTTCGCCGCTGGTCATCATCGTCATCATTCCGGCGATGATGGGGCTCCTGCCCGGCGTGGAGCTCAACGCCCGGCTGGCGCTGGTGCCGATCCTCAACCTGGCCCTGGTCAGCAAGGAGCTGGTCTCGGGCGTGTTTCACTGGGGCTACCTCGCCCTCATCTTCGGCTCGACCTGCCTGTACGCCGCCGTCGCCCTCGGACTTTGCGTCCGCATGTTCAACCGCGAGGACGTGCTGTTCCGGGCGTAGCCACCGACCCGGCGCGCGGCAGCCCGATGCGCAATACCGGCCTGCTGCGGAGCGGGTGAGTAAAAGAAATCTCAAATCCTGGGGGATTTGCCGGAGTTCCGCCGCATGATCATGCGGGATGCAATCCGTTTGTTTCCCTAGGGTAAACACGGGGTAAATCCTCAGTGGTGCGGCTCAAAAGCGTTTCCGCGCTGTCAGTCCGGGCGTATCTTAGATGCCGGTCCTGGAAGAAACAATTAACCGTCACCGCCTCCACCATGAATTTCGTCAAGAAAATCCTTCTCGTGCACGGCGATGAAAAGATCCGCCGCACCCTCAATTTGCTGCTGGCCGGGGCCGGCTACGATGTCCGCCCCTGCGGACGATCCGACGCGGCCCTCGAGGCCGCCCGCTCCGAATGGTTCGATCTTTCGCTGGTGGCAGATCCGCTGCCGGAGATGAGCAGCTTCGGGTTTGTCGAGGCGCTGAAGAAACTTCAGCCCAGCGTGCCCGTGCTCCTGCTGGTCAACCAGCTCGAGCTCCCCTCGGTCATCAAGGGCATCCGGCTCGCCGTCGCCGATGTGCTGGCGCCGGGCGGCGACTGGACGCTGGTGATGCAGCGGGTCAACACGCTCCTGCGCCCGGGGGAGACGCCGGCGTCGGCGGATCCCACCCCGGAAGAACTGGCCGAGGTGGAAACCATCCTCGCCCGGGTCGGCGACGGCACGGGTGATGCCGCTCCGGCGGCCGATTTTTCCGAACCGGCCGGCGCCAAACGCGAGGAGCTGCAGCGGTTCGCCCGCGAACGCGACGATTTCAAACGGACCGCCGAGCGCCTGGCGCAGGAAAAGACCGCCCTCGAAGCCGCGCTGAAGGCGGAGCTGGCCCGGCATGCCGACGTGGCGCACCTTGAGGCCGAATTGCGCGAGCTCCGCAGCGAACGTGAGGTCGTGACCGCCGCCCAGGCCGCCGTCGACGAGAAGGCCCGTGCCCTCGCCGCCGCCCGGGAGGAACTGACCCGCGAGCGCGCCGCCCTCGCCGCCGAACGGGCGCAGGGACTGCCCGC
>JBAZMN010000133.1:0-5612 GCA_041649735.1 Opitutaceae bacterium
TCGAGCGGCCGCAGGATTTCGACCGGCCGTGCCTTTGGCCGGAGCCGATGAAGGTTTCTCGCCGGCTGCCGCTGGGCCGGACATTTCACTGGGAGGATATTGCCATCACCCTGTACCCAATGACGGGGCACACGGAATTCTCCACGCTGATCTGCCTCGAATTCGACGGACATCGCATCGCGCACACGGGTGACCAGATCTTCTACTACAACCCGGCGACGATGCAACTGACGGCGCCCGAGGGTGGCGGCGTGTTTACCAACCACGTGTACCGCAACGGGCTCGCGCTCGGCGGTTATGTCGATTGCGTGCGGCGGCTCTGCGAGTTCGATCCGGAATTGATCCTGAGCGGACATTATGCGCCTTACCGTCCAACTCCGGAACTATGGCGGCGGCTGGCGGCGGCGGCCCAGGCATTTGATGACGCCCACTGCGCGATCATGCCGTTGGAGTCGAGCGATGCACATTTTGGGGCCGACAGTGTTGCCGCCAAGATTGTGCCACACCAATTGGCGATTCGCGCAGGTTCAGAGGGGGTGCAGTTTCAAGGCTGGGTGCTGAACCCCTTCAATTTTCCAGCCCAAGCCAAGGTGCAATTTAGATCCGCTGCAGATCTGACCGCGAGGCCGCTGCTGCTGACGCTGGCTCCGCGGACGAAACAGGCCTTTGCATCGGTGCTGTCCAGCGGACCAAGCACGGCCGCAGGACGCCATCTCCTGGTTCTTGAATTAGAGGTCGACGGCAAGCCATTCGGCCAGGTGGCGGAAGCATGGGTCACGGTGTCGTGAGGCTATCGAGGGCCGACTCAAACGGCTGATCTTTGACGCCCGCTATGGCTCGACTCAGGGTCACGACCGCCCCTATGCAGTGTTACCCAGGCGAAAAGGATCTCATGAAGCTCCATCACACATTCATCGTTGCCACGGCCGGCGCGGGGCTGGCCGTGGCGTTGTCCGCCTCAGCGCGGGAAGGGAAGATCCGGTATATCAACGAACAGGCCCCTTCCGTCGAACCGAGCGTATACCGAGGGCAGAGCTACAACGACCTGGTCCCCGACACGCTGGACATCGCGGAGCGGGCGGAGTTGGCCGTGCACGGCCTGACCGGTCCGCTCGATCCGGCCTACGACTATGAGCTCTACTGGGAGACCAAGCTGCTGCACAACCCGCCGCTGATGTACCACGACTTTAGCGACTGGTGTGGGCTCAAGTTCGTGGAGTCCCTGGCCCTGTTGCGCAGCGTCACCGGCAGCGACCTCAACCGCCAGGTCGATGCCGCGTGGATGCAGGTGCAGCTCAAGTCGCTCGGCCCCGACGGCCTGCCCTACATTCCGCTGGAGGGACGACCCTGGGCCAGGGTCAACGTCCCGTACCCCATCGTCTGGCGTGCCGACGGCACGACCACGACCGTCGATGATCCCACGGTCACGCAGTTCACCCACCCCTTCGTGATCGGCCGGGCCGTGCGCATCCTGACCATCTATTACCAGCAGACCGGCGATCCCCGCTGGAAGGCGGCCGTCGAACGGATGATCGACCGTTCGCTCCAGCTCCTGGTGGACAAGGGCGATTACGGCTACTTCCCGGCGGACTGTTTCGAACCCAATGCCAAGGTGAGACCCGACGCGCCCCAACCGGTCGGCCTGGTCGTCATGGATAGCGATGCCCGTTTGCCCCAGTCGCTGGTGCAGTTCTACCGCGCGACCGGCTACGAGCCGGCCAAACAGCTCGCCCGGAAGCTGATCAACTACGTGCGCTTCCACGCGAAGAACTTTGACGCCGAGGGGCGGTTTACCGGCCGGGAGCTGGATGGCGTGGAGAAGCAGTTCGGCGGCGAACATTTCCACGCCCACGCGTTCGCCTTGTTGGGCATGGCCGACTACGCGGAGGCGACCGGCGACCAGGAACTCGCCGCCTTTGTCGAAAAAAGCTTTGTCTGGGCGCGCGCCCAAGGCTCCGCCACCGTCGGCTTCTTTCCGGAATTCCTCAAGCAGGGTTACCCGACGACCGAGACCTGCGCGTTGGCCGACATGATTGCACTCGCCCTGAAACTCACACGCGGCGGTGTGGCGGACCATTGGGACGATGCGGACCGCTGGATCCGCAACCAGTTTGCCGAGAACCAGCTCACCCGGGTGGACTGGCTGGAAGCGGCCACGGCCAAGCTGCCGCGCTGCCCTCCCACCCTCAAAGATCTCCTCTGGACTGGGGGGAACCCGACAAGTGGAAAGGCGATGCCGAAGGACTTCGTGAGCGAGGACCGCGTGGCGGAACGGAACCTGGGCGCCTTTGCGGGCTGGCCCAGCGCCAACGATTGGATGGGTGGCGCCTGGGGGATCATGCACTGCTGCACCGGCAACGCCACGCGCACCCTCTCTTACATCTACGAGAGCATGCTGGAAGAGAAGGAGGGGCAACTGCAGGTCAACCTCCTGCTCAATCGCGCCGCCGCGACCGCCGATGTTTACAGCTATCTGCCCCAAGAGGGCAAAGTCGTTCTCAAGATCAAGCAGCCGCTCCAACGCGTGCGGGTGCGGGTGCCGGAGTGGATCGCGACCAGCAGCCCGGAGGTGCGGTGCACGATCGACGGGCAGCCGCGTCCGTTTGCCTGGCAGGAGCGCTATCTCGACTTGGGCGAGGCCAAGCCGGGGCAGTACCTAACCGTGGTCTTCCCCATCACCGAGCGCACGATCAGGGAAAAGATCGGGGCGGGCGAGTACACGCTGGTGCTCAAGGGGAACACGGTGGTTTCCATCGATCCGCCGGGGAAGATCTGCCCGCTTTATCAGCGCGAGCGGGAACGCCGGGGCGAGTTGAACTGGCGCCCGGTGCGCCGCTTCGTGAGCGACCGGCTCATCGAATACTAATCCCCGGCAGTCACCAATAAAATGAAGGCCAAAAAGATGAAACGAACACGAGCGAGCCTTTCACTGATCGGATGGGTTGGTTTCGTCGTCGGACTGTACGGTAGGCAAGAGGTTGAACTCCATCCTCAGGGCGATACACCCACGGTGGAGTTACGTCTCCCGCCGCTCGAAGGGTCTGTGGTACTGACCGTACCGGAAGTGATCAACGATGCCACCCGGCGCCTGGTTTACACCTATTCAAACCTGAAACACGTGCATTGGCAGGCCAAGCCGGACGGCGCGATCAGCTCGGCCTGGCGACAGGAAGGCCTCGCGGCCTACCAACTAACACTCAGGCCGGAAGCCGACGGCGTGCTCTTGGATTGGACGATTACCAACCTCAGCCCGGAGATGTGGAAAGATTCGGCGGGCAACATCTGCATGCAGAGCCACGGTCTGCCGGCGTTCTTCGCTCCCTCCGGTGATCGCATATTTCTGCGGCGCGACGGCCGCTGGGTGGCCGCCCGGAACTCGTGGGTCCAGCCGGGTTGCAATTGGTACCTGCCTCCGGGAAGGGTGGCGTATCCTCTGATGCGCCCGCTGATTGAGGATGGTTCCTGGAAGGTCAGCAGGTTCCAGCCGGATGAGGCCATCGTGGCCGTCCAGTCACGCGATGGCCGGTGGGTTCTGGCCCAGGGCTGGGGGCAATCCCCGTACTTTATTGTCAATGTCCACGAGCATTATCAGTGTTGTGAAGCTCCGCCGCTTTTGGGCGATATCGGTCCCGGCCAGACCGTCCACGCCCGAGGGAAAATATATTGGTTTCAAGGCGGCCTGGATGACTTGGAATCGAAGTATCAAGCTGACCTGAAAGCGGGGAACATCTTCTTTCGCGGACCAAAGTGAGATCAACGCTCAACCCCGCGAGTCATCGGCGGGTCCCGACGGGGTGGGCCTGACTTGGAAAAGAAATCCGCAGCGTGACGTGATTCCGAAAAACAAACCGTGGAGATACTGGAGGCAAACATGAACCATGTGCATCTGACCCGCCGGCAGTTTCTGGAGAAAGCGGGCGCCCTTTCCGTCGGGGCGGCCATTCTCGGCAGCAGCGTCCCTAACCTCGGCCTGGCCGAAGAAGCGAAACCGTCCAAAGTCCCGCTTCCGCCCAACGCGGCGGACCTGCCGAACGGGGGCAAGCCGATCAAGCAATTCTGGTGCGACCTGAACTGGAGCCACCCGGCGGACAATCACACCGCGATGATTCCCGCCCTGCCGCAGGACTGGGCCAACGTCGATCCGGTCGAGTATTTTGCCTGGCACAAGGATTTCGGCGTGAACCTCATGTCCCTCCAAGCCTATGTGCTGGACGGGTACGCCTTCTACCCCACGAAACTGGGCTCCACGGCCCCCGGTCGGGGTGCGGAGCTGTTCCCGCGGCTTTACAAGATCGCCCAAAAGGACGGGATGCCGTTCTGCGCCTACTTTTCGATCGTGCAGGATCTGATCATGAGCAATCTGCGCGACGATTGGGTGGTCCCCACCAGCAAGAAATACACCTGGCCGGGGATGATGGCGCCCGAAAGCCCGTGGACCGACCTGCTCTGTGCCCGCATCACGGAGTTCCTCAAGCTGTACCCCGTGGAATGGATCAGCTTCGACTGCTTCAACTATGGGACTTTCAACTGCAACGATTTTCCGGTCCAGCCCTCGCCGTACGTCAAGGGGCCGTTCAAGGAGATCATCGGCCGGGAGATGCCGGAAAAGGCCTCAGACATCACTCCGGAGGAGGGCTTGAAGTACAAGCGGGAGATCATGGCCCGGCTGTTCTACCGGATCCGGGAGGCGATCGCCCAGGTCAGCCCGGAGACCAAGATCAACATCAACGTTCCCTTCTTCAAGGCGGCGGAGCCGATGTGGGTGAATCATCCGATGGTCAACGAGAGCGACCAGCTCATCGCGGAATCGAGCGACGACGAGGTGGTGAACTGGCTCCTGTCCGTCCGCAAGCCGCATCAGCGGGTGATGACCGTCATCGTCGGCCGCCCCAACGAGAACGGGCTCTGCGACCCGAACAGTTGGAAAAAATGGTATGCGGCCGGGTGCGACTTCAGCGGCTATGCCCACGGCGTCCCGCCGGATTTCCGGCCGTGGGCCGGCGTCAGGGACCAGGTCGAGATCGTCCGCAACGCCTTTCAGCAAATGCCCTGAGGCAGATTGAAGACGGGTTGTGCACCATGGAATCTATAAGAGGCTATCCGGAAACCTTGGCGCGGCGAACAATCGCAGGGGCGCGATCTTGTCTGCCAAGCCGTAGCCTCGCGCAGGCTGGTCGCGCCCTCGACCAAGGGCGCAGCAAGTCTGCGCCCCTACGGCCTGCTCCCGGTTTTCAGATAGCTTCCAGTGTGCCGGCTATAATCCTGGGTTTGTTCGCGACGATTGCGCCGACGCAGGCAACCGCGGGCGCGGTCTCCGCGCCGCCAGCGCCGGACTGGACCTTCCCCGTCAAGATCGAGTTCGGCCGGCCGGGGGCTCCGGCGCTGCAGGAAGTGGCCGGCCGGTGGCAGACGCAACCAGGGGTGCTGCTCCAGACCGACGCCGCCAGCGCATCGACTTTGGCGCTGGCGCCCAACCCGCAGGTCGGGCGCTGCCGGGTGCGGACGCGGCTGAAGCTCGACAGCGACCAGTTCGGCGCGGAGGCCGGCGTGGTCGTACACGCCGGGGAACCGGGGGTCTACGTACTGTGCTCCATCCGGCGGGGCAAAGCCGG
>JBAZMN010000134.1:0-5610 GCA_041649735.1 Opitutaceae bacterium
AGGATGCAGCCGGCCATGGCGTAGATGCCGAGATACATCCACATCGCCGATGGCGTATTCCAGTAGGAGAGCTTGTGCTCGATCAGGGCCTGCTGCAGTGGCACCGCGGCGCCGCCCACCGTCACTGTCTCGGGCGACCAGCGCATGAGCATGTGCCCGGAGAAGAAGCTCACCAGGGTCTTGGCGAGGAACCACGGGATCATCGAGAGCCCGAGATAGGTGCCCTCCTGGCCGATCGGAGCGATCGCGGCGGTGTACTCGTAGAGCTTGGGCGACCACAAGACCTCGCCGACGGTCACGATGATCATGCAGAGGATGGCCATCTCGTAGTGGGCCCGGCCGATGCTCGTGCCGTACCACTCCCACGGCAGCGCCATGGGGAAGAGCGAAAACGACGAGACCATCGCGCCGTAGACCAGCAGGCTGTAGACCTTGAACTTGTTCGCCAGCGGGATGAACAGGATGATGCCGATGACAATGCCGATCGGGTTGATCATGTTCAGCACGCCGATCGCGGCGTCGGGGCCGATCGTGCGCTCCCAGTATTTCGGCATCAGCAGGTAAAGGTAGGTATAGACCGCCCGCACACCGAGAATGAGCGCGATCAGCACCAGCAGCCGGAAGAACGCCGGCTCCGAGATCACGCTGACGAAGATCCGCCACGGCGACTGCTTCTCCTTTTTCTTTTCCGGCTCCGGCGGCTCGTCGGCCGCGCGCAGCTGGTCGTCGCGGTGGATCATCAGCTCGGCGACGATGAGGCAGAGCACGGCGGCGATGACGCCGAGGGTGAAGATGTGGACGTTGCCGATCCGGAGCTTGAGGCGCACGATGTCGACCGCCGCCCCGCCTGCCGCCGCCCCGATGTTCATGAAGAGGTACCAGAGGTTGAAACCCGCGCTGCGCGAGTGGGCTGTCGTGTAGCGCTGGCACGCCGCTTGGAAGACGGTCTGGATCCCGGCGATGAACGGCGCCATGAGCACGAGCAGCCCGGCCGCCAGCCAGCCGCGGTGGGGCAGCGAGGGCATCAGGCCCACGACCATCACCCCCACGCGCAGGATCAGCGAACCGATCATCGAGATCCGCAGCGCCTGGCGGATCCCGAGCCAGTCCGTGATCGTGCCGGAGAAGGTGAGCAACAGGATCACCGCCGAGGTGAAGGCCGCCACGATGTAGCCGGCGTTCTTGTCGTTCACGTGCAGATCGTCGGACAGGAACAGCGTCACGATTGTCAGCAGTGCGAAGTAGAACGTGCAGTCCAGAAAGTTGACGATCTGGATGCCCCAGTATTCGCGCCCGGTCTCCCGCAAGATCCTGAAATCCCTGAAGTAACCGATGATTAATTGGACAGCGGTTTTGGGGGCGGGCGCGGGTTCACTCATGAGGAGAGTCGTTGGGATTCGACGAAGGACGGCGCGCCGGGGATGCGCGGAGGATCGTGTTAGGTTCGCCAAAGGCCTGGGCAAGTCAACGCCGCGGTGCCACACCGGAACGCGGAAATATCTTTGCCGCCTCCCGCTGCATGATGATGAAATCGACTGCACGATTGATGAACCCGCTCCGCATCAGTCTCTTTGTCGCGGTCATTTTTGCCGTCTGGACGGCCATGCACGGCTATGTCCTCTGGCGGCTGGCGTCGGTGCCGTGGGTGGCGACCTGTCTTTCCCGGCGGACGCTGGTCTGGCTGGCCGTGGGGTTCTGGGCGAGCTACCCGCTGGCCCGGCTGCTCAATGCGCGCGGGCTGGCGGCAGTGGGAGAACCGTTGGAATTCATCGCCGCAAACTGGATCGGCGTCCTGTTCCTGCTGCTTTCGATGCTGGCGCTCGCGGATGGGCTCACGCTGGGCGGCTGGCTGCTGCCCCGGCTGGTCCCGGCCATCCGCGGCTGGGCGGCAGTCGTTGCGCTGGGACTGGCCGCCGTTGCCCTTGTGCAGGGCCTGCGGCCGCCCGTGGTGCGGGAATATGAGGTCAGGCTGGCCGGCCTGCCGCGGGAGCGTGACGGCCTGGTGCTGGTGGCGGTTTCGGATCTGCATCTGGGCACGCTGATCGGCGCCCACTGGATGACCCGTCTGATTGCCCAGGTGAACGGATTGAAGCCCGACGTCATCGTGGTCATTGGCGATCTCGTCGACAGCGAGGTGGGGCGGCTGGAGCCGCTGCTGCCCGTGCTCCGGACCCTGCGGGCTCCCTTGGGGGTGTGGGCGGTCACCGGCAACCATGAGTATTACACCGGTCTCGACCGCAGCGTGGATTTGCTGCAGGCGGCGGGTTACACGGTGTTGCAGGACCGCGCAGCCCAGATCGTGCCCGGCCTCGTGCTGGCGGGGGTGGACGACCTCAGTGCCCGCCGGCAGTTCGGCCATTCCGACCGGGCGATCGAGAAGGCTTTGGCCGACCGCCCGCCGGGCGCCGTCATCCTGCTGTCGCACTCCCCGCTGCAGGCCGAGACGGCCGCCGCGGCGGGCGCCGGGCTCATGCTTTCGGGGCACACCCACAACGGCCAGATCTGGCCGTTCAACTATCTGGTCCGCCTGGGCGGCTACCCGCTGATGGGCGGACGCTACGAGGTCGGCGGGATGCCGGTGATCGTCGGCCGCGGCACCGGCACGTGGGGTCCGCGCATGCGCCTCTGGCGGCCGGGCGAGATCCTGCGGATCACGCTGCGGGCTGGGAGCTGAGGACAAAGCGGGAGTCGCCCGGGGCGGGATAGGGCTGACGCTGGAGAGCTTGACTGTCGGAACTCCGCGGACCCTGCTGAGACTCCCCCTATGCAACGTACATCCTCCGGATTGCCGGCGGTGTCGATTGAACGTCTCATTTTCACCGTTCGCGGCTTGCGGGTGATTCTCGACGCCGATCTTGCGAGGCTCGATGGTGCGCCAACCAAAGCGCTGAACCGTGCCGTCAAACGCAACGCCGACAGATTTCCCGAGGACTTTGTGTTGCGACTGACTGCCGCGGAAGCCATGCGGTGCCGATTTGGCACCGCATCAAAGCGCAACGTTCGGCATCGGCCGTATGCCTTCACTGAGTATGGCGCCATTATGGCGGCCAACGTGCTGAACAGTCCGCAGGCGGTGCGCATGAGCGTGTTCGTCGTCCGGGCGTTCGTGCAGATGCGGGAGCTGCTGACCGGCACACGCGAGCTGGCCCGAGCGCTGAAGAATTTGGAGACCAGGCTCACCGCACGACTTGACACCCACGAAACCGCGATTGTGGAGGTGCTCCGGAGCGTCATGGACATCTTGAATCCGCCGCCGGTGCCGGAACCCAGGCGCCCGAGAATCGGTTTCAATCGTGGGGGCGAATAAAACAGGTACAGCCTCAGGCCGGCGACTCTCCTCCAAGAGAATTGTTTTCGTGCCCCACCATTGGGATTTGGTGAAGATGACAAACTGTTGGGTGAACTGGTCGAAATGCTTTTGCAGCGATGGGAATCCGATATGCCCATTCAGCCGATCAATCCCGTGATCGAGCAGAATGAAGTACGCTAGGTTACAGACCCCTGCGCCTTAACGAAGATCGGCCAGATTTCATTGTCGCTGCGCGTGACTCAGAGATACCGCAGTTCACGGGCCACTTTCTCCAGCTCTTCGCGGAAGGCAGGGGCGGCAATGGCGATCAGGGCCCGCGCCCGCTGGCGGAGGGATTTGCCGTAGAGCTCGGCGATGCCGTGCTCGGTGACGACGTAGCGGACATGGTTGCGCGTGGTCACCACACCCGCGCCTTGCTTCAGCATCGGGACGATCCGGCTCACCGGCTGCCCTTGGCAGACGGTCGTGCTGGGCAGGGCGATGATGGGGCGGCCGCCCTTGGAACGGCTGGCGCCGTAGACGAAATCGACCTGCCCGCCGACGCCGCTGTAGATCCGGGGGCCGATCGAGTCGGCGCACACCTGGCCGGTCAGGTCGACCTCGATGGCCGAGTTGATCGCCACCATGCGGTCGTTCTGCGCGATGCGGAACGGATCATTGGTGTATTCCGTCGGGTGAAATTCGAGCAGCGGATTGTTGTCGACGAAATCATAGAGGCGCTGGGTCCCCATCAGGAACCCCGCGATGATCTTTCCGGGATGCAAGGTCTTGCGGGCGCCGGTGATGACGCCGCGCTCGACCAGATCGATCAGGCCGTCGGACAGCATCTCGCTGTGGATGCCGAGATCCCGCCGGTCGCCCAGCAGACTCAGGACGACCTCCGGGACGCCGCCGATGCCCAGCTGCAGCGTGGCGCCGTCCTCGATCAGGCTGGCACAATGCTGCGCGATCCCGCGCTCCTCGGCGCTGCCGTCGCCTTGCTTGATCTCGACCAGGGGATAGGAGACCGGGACGATGTGGGCCAGCCGGGATACATGGATGAAGCTGTTGCCGAGGGTGCGCGGCATGCGGTCGTTCACCTCGGCGATGATGACCGGCGCGCACTCGGCGGGACCCTTGGTCAGCCCGACCTCGGTGCCGAAGCTGCAAAAACCGTGCGCGTCCGGCGGACTGAGCTGGACCAGCGCGGCGTCGAGGGGCAGCTGGCCGTTGCGGAACAACCCCGCCACCTCCGACAGAAAACACGGGGTATAGTCGGCCCGGCCCTCGTTCACGGCCGGCCGCACATTGGCACCGGTGAACAGCGTGTTGACGTGGAGATGCCGTTCCATGCCGGGAGCGAGATAATCCGGGCTGCCGAGGGCGAACAGCTGGGCGATCTCGACGGGAGGCGTGAACGCCGGCGCGCGTTTCACGAGCGCAGCCAGCAGTGTCCGCGGCGTGGCGCAGGTGCCCATCAGGAAGACGCGCATGCCGGGCCGGATCGCGTTCACGGCCTGTTCCGCCGTGGCGATGCGGTCCCGGTAACTTGGTGGGGTGGCGCTCATCGCCGCCGGTGGGGGAGGGCGAGCCGGTCCGGCCCAACCCTACATGAGGAGTTGAATTTGATCATGACCGTGGATCTCCCCCAGCTGTTCATGGACGTCGACCAACACCAGCTTGTGCTCGTGGCAGCCGCCCTTCAGGCAGCCCTCGAGCATGCCGCCATTCGGCAGGTACAGGGCGAACATGGGTGAGAAGCAGAAATCGCATTTTTCATGCTCGGCCTTCAGGGAGACGCCGCACGTCGGACAGAACATCTCGACCACCACGCCTTCGGGAATATCCACGTCGAAAAGGTTGTGGAAACTGCCGTAGACCGGGTCGAGGTGGATGCATCCCCGAATGCCGCCGTACTGGATGACGACCTTGATCGAGGGGTGGCCGCTGATGGGGATGGCGGAGTCCATCAGGCTGTGGCCGCGGGGGCATTGCGCGTGCTCCACATGCAAGGCCCGGGAGGGGATCTCAAGGGTGATTTTTTCCATGATTAAGCGTGCACCTTGGTTGGGAAAGCCAGGCCCGCGGCCAGGGCGTTGAGGTTGATGTCGAGCAGGTGCCGCTTGCCCGGTCCGAGCACATCCTCGATCGCGGCGATGACCGATTCCTGCCGGACGACCGGCGTGACCGCGAGGTAGGCCCCGAGCATGACGACGTTGGCCACCTTCGGGCTGCCCTGCTCCTGGGCCAGGTCGTTCACGGGAATGGCGAGGGTCTGCACATCGCGGCGGACGGGCGCGCGGGGAATGAGGGAGCTGTTC
>JBAZMN010000135.1:0-5607 GCA_041649735.1 Opitutaceae bacterium
AGCACGAGCACTTCGACTTTAGGGCACGAAATACTCCTGCGATCATCGCGGTGAAGGACAAACGCCGGCCGGTGACGTCGGTCCGTGCTCCTGTTTTGAGCATCGGGTCATTTTTTCGGGTAAAACCCATCTGCCGGTTCTATCCATCTCATTTCCTGCATTATCCATTCAAATGGTCCGGAAATTATCAATAATCTCAACCGTTGTAACCCTATTTCCTGCCTCGTGCCGAAAAGCGCTCGAATATCCATGTCCAAGAAAATTGTCCTCCTGGTTGCCAACGGCGACCTCCGCCAGTCCGCCAACGAAAATTGCTGGCCTGCCCAGGCCGCAATGGAAAAGCAGCTCGCGGCCGCGCTGCGCCGGCATGGCTGCAAGCTGGTGCGGGCGCATGCCTACAAACCGGAGCGCAGACACGGCTTCATCGGCTCGCAGAAGGAGGGCATGGAGGTTTTTGCCGGCATTGATCCGCATGTCCCGTTGATTGTGGCCGAGAGCGTGTGGCAATATTCGCATCATGTTCTGCACGGACTCATTACCCACCAAGGGCCCATTCTCACCGTGGCCAACTGGTCCGGCACGTGGCCGGGGCTGGTCGGCATGTTGAACCTCAACGGTTCGCTGACAAAGGCGGGGGTCGCGTATTCGACCCTCTGGAGCGAGGATTTTACCGACCACAGCTTCCACCGCGGGCTGGCCCGTTGGCTGAAGACCGGCCGGACGCGTCATCGCACCTTGCACGTGCGGCCCTTGGCCAGGTGCCGCCTGCCGGCCACGGCCGCGATCGTGGCGCGACGGCTCGCGCATGAGCTGAAATTCCGCAAGGCGATCATGGGCGTTTTTGATGAGGGATGCATGGGCATGTACAACGCGATCATCCCCGACGAGCTGCTCTTTCCCACCGGGGTCTACAAGGAGCGGCTTTCCCAGTCCGCGTTGTACTATGGGGCCACGCAGGTGAAGGAGGCGGAAGCCCGGGCCGTCTACGCATGGCTTAAACAGAAGGGCATGACTTTTCACCTGGGGAAGAAAGAGGGGACCGATCTCACCGAGCAGCAGATTTTATGGCAGTGCCGCACGTACATCGCCGCGTTGCGCCTCGCGGACGAGTTCGGATGCGACACCATCGGCATCCAGTATCAGCAGGGCCTCAAGGACCTCCTGCCGGCGTCTGATCTGGCCGAAGGACTGCTCAACAATTCCGACCGGCCGCCGGTGCGGAATGCCGCCGGCAAGATCATCCGCCAAGGCGAGCCGTTGCCGCATTTCAACGAGGCCGACGAGTGCGCCGGCCTGGATGGCCTCCTGACCCTGCGCGTTCATCGGGCGCTGGCCCAGCCGGTTGAAAATACCCTGCACGACCTGCGCTGGGGCGACTTCGACCGGAGCGGCGCCACCAAGGAGTACGTCTGGGTGTTCCAGATTTCCGGTGGTGCGCCGCCGGCCCATCACCTCGGCGGCTACCGGGGCACCGATTCGCACCGTCAGCCCCCCATGTACTTCCGTTTGGGCGGGGGCACCGTCCGCGGCATCGCCCGGCCCGGCGAGATTGTCTGGTCCCGCATTTTCATCGAAAAGGGCCGGCTCAAGATGGATCTGGGGCGTGCGAAAGCCATCACGCTGCCCTCCGCGGAGACGGAGCGCCGCTGGCGGGAAACCACTTGGCAATGGCCGGTCATGCACGCCGTTACCTACGGCGTGACCCGCGACCAGATGATGGCCCGCCACAAGGCCAATCATATCCAGGTCGCCTATGCCAACAGCCCGCAGGCGGCCGATCTTGCGCTCTACACCAAGGCGGCATTGGCACGGGAACTCGGCTTGGAAGTGTTTCTGTGTGGCACGCGCGCCAACGGGCAACCCTTCTAGGCATGGCCCACGCGCCCAAATCAACTGGCGCGGAGCGGCCGGTGAGAATCCGGCATCCCCACACCCCCCTTGTGCTTGCCAATCGGGCCGTCATGACCGGGGAGTTTCGCCCGCGGGAAAGACTTGGCGGCCAGCCGTGTATTTCCACCGCCTGGAAGGGAATTTCCTGCATCTTTGGCCCTCAGATGGAGTTCAAAAAGTGCGTGGCACAGGCCATCGGTCTCATCCGCACCGCCGCAATCACCCCGTCCGCCCACCGTACGCTGGGGTCCGCCTGACGCCCATCAGCTCGGAAGATGAGCGCAGCTCCTGGCCATGAAATCCATCCACTGTGCCGCGGTTGATCTGGGTGCCACCAGTGGCCGGATTATTGTCGGAACCTGGCGGCAGGACCAGCTCAGGCTGGACGAAGTTCACCGGTTCCCCAATCAGTTTCGCCCGCTCGGCTCCCACCATTACTGGGAGATCACCGCGCTTTGGGCGGAGATTTGCACCGGCCTGCAGGAGGCGAAGCGCCGGTTTCCGGCGCTGGCCGCGGTCGGGGTGGACAGCTGGGGCGTCGACCATGTGCTCGTGGATGCGGCCGGGCGCCCGGTCTTCCCCGTGCATGCCTACCGCGACGACCGTACCCAGCCAGGAATGAAGCGGCTGGCGGCGCACGGGCTCGCCCGGATCTATGCCGCCACCGGCATCCCCAACATTTTCTACAACACGAGCCTGCAGCTCGAGGAAACGATTTCGCGATTTCCGGCGATCCGGCAGATGGCCAAGCGCTGCCTGTTTCTGCCGGATTACTTCAATTATCTGCTCAGCGGTCGGATGGAGAATGAGCTGTCGATCGCCAGCACCTCCCAGTTGCTCGGTTTGGGCGCGGCTGGATTCTCCCCGGTGGCGCTCAGGCGTTTTGGCATTCCCGCCTCGTGGTTCTCTCCGCCGATCAAGGCCGGCACGCGCCTCGGCCGGGTGCAAAACCTGCCCGCATTGCGGGACGTCCAGGTTGTGGCGGTGCCCGGACATGACACGGCCTGTGCCTATGATGCCATGCCCGCCGCCCCAGCGGGTGGGGACCTCTTCATCAGCTCGGGCACGTGGTCGCTGGTCGGATTCGAAAGCGAGACGCCGGTGCTGGGTCCGGCCGCCCTGGCGGCGCGCATCTCCAACGAGCGGCTCGGCGACGGGCGCTACCGGCCGCTGACGAATATCGCCGGTCTCTGGCTGTTGGAGCAGGTTCTCAAGGATTTTGGCGTCCAGCCGGCAAACGACAGGACGTGGACGGCCTTGATCAAGGGGGCGGAAAGGGCGCCGCGTTCTGCGGTGTTGCTCGATGTGGCAGACCCGGCTTTCGTCAATCCCCGTTCGATGCGCGCCGCGATCGATGCCTATCTGCGCCGGCACCACGGCCGGCCTCCGGCCGGGCTCGGCGGTTATCTGCGCCTCGTCTGCGACTCCCTCGGCCACGGTCATGCTGCGGCCTTGCGCCGTTTCGAGCGTCTCTCGGGCCTCGCCTTCAAACGCATCCTCATCACCGGAGGCGGTGCGAAAAACCGGTTGCTCTGCCAGGCCACGGCCGATGCGGCCGGCCGGCCGGTGGTCGTTTGCGGCCAGGAAGGCGCGGCGACGGGCAACCTCGCCTCCCAGCTGATCGCCCTGGGCAAGGTCAAGGATCTCTCCACCTTCCGGGGATTGCTGGGGCGCCGGCAACCATCCATTGTCTATCATCCACGTCCGTCCTCTCTCTCTTCGCATAATGCCGGCACTGCCCCATGCAGCTTCTCGTCATCCGCGCGGACCATGCCTGCAGCCACGGAGTCGCGGTGACCCCGGGACAGACGTGCCGATGGTTTTTCCCGCCCCTGTAACCTGAACTCATCCCACCCCACCTTATGTCCCCCTCAAAAAGCCTGTTCAAAACCCCCGATGGCCGCAACTACCTGATCCCTTTCGTGCTGGTGTCCTCACTTTTTCTCTTGTGGGGGTTCTGCAACGGGATGATCGACGTGATGGACAAGCACTTTCAGGACTATTTGCACCTGACCAAGGCGCAGTCGGCTTGGGTGCAGTTCGCCCACTACCTGGGCTACTTCCTGATGGCGCTGCCGGCGGGCTTGCTGGCCCGCCGGATCGGGTACAAAGGCGGCATCATCACGGGCCTGCTGATCGTGGCAGTGGGTGGTTTTTGGTTCATTCCGGCAACCCATATTGCGTCGTTCTGGGCCTTTCTGCTGGGGGTCTGCGTGATCGCAATGGGGCTGACGATTCTCGAAACCGTCGCCAACCCCTATACCACCGTTCTCGGTCCGAAGGACTACGCGGCGGCGCGCATCAACCTCGCGCAATCGTGCAACGGTGTCGGCTGGATTTTCGGGCCGATTGTTGGCGGTGCGTTTTTTTACTCCGCCGGTGGGGCCGAGGTCGCGCAGGGGCGGCTGTACATTCCCTACGCGGTGGTGGCGGTCATTGTCCTGGTGATGGCCGTGGTCTTCTTTTTCGCCCACCTCCCCGATCTGAATACCGAGGACGCCTATCATATCAACGAGCCGGCCGCGCCCGGCACCCGGCGGTCCATCTGGTCGCATCCGCATTTCGTCGGCGCGGTTGCGGCGCAATTTTTCTACGTCGCGGCGCAGGCGGGCATCTTCAGTTTCTTCATCAACTACATGGTGGCGGAAGTCCCGGCGATCTCGGCGGGATTGACGAACAGCTGGTTCCTCAAGGGCGGTGCCGTGCTGCGCGAAGGGGCCTATTACGTGAACGAACAGGGCGCCAGCCGGCTGCTCGGGGTCCTGGGCTTCGCGCTGTTTCTGATCGGTCGCTTCACCGGCGCCGGAATCCTCCGGAAAGCGGCGGCACACCGGGTGCTCGGCACCTACGCCATCGTGAATGTGCTGCTGTGCCTTGTTGTGGTGCTCCGGCTCGGCTGGATTTCGGTCGCGGCGGTCTTCCTGAGCTTTTTCTTCATGTCGATCATGTTTCCGACGATTTTCGCCCTCGGCATTCACGGACTGGGCGTGCAGGCGAAAAAGGCGTCCGCCTTCATCGTCATGGCGATCATGGGCGGGGCGATCATGCCGAAGCTCATGGGCTATCTCGGTGACATTTATAACATGTCGGTCGGCTTTCTCATGCCGCTCGTCTGCTTCGCTTACGTGGCCGTCTATGCCTTTCTGTGGACCCGGTTCAGCAAGTCGGAAGGCCTGCGCGGCGTTGCGGCCGTCAAGGGACACTGACCGGATTCAGGCGGCCGCCCGGTGCGGGGCCGCGTCCCGGGCGCGGCCCTGGGCAGCCTGCATCCGTTCCGACCGGAGCAACGGTGCGTCGCCCGCCTCGCCGGACCGGATCAACGGGGGCCGGAATGGCGTGGCCGTCCGCGCCGGATCTTGGGCGTCCGACGAGCTCCTGAGGATGTCTTGAGCCGGGTCGGGCGGATGCTGCGGAGCGGGAGGGACTCGCCATCGTGCCAGGTTCCCTCCACGAGGGTGACCGTCGGAAACTGCGGAATGCCGTGGATGTTCTGTTGCAGCTGGCCAGCGAGGATTTCGACCGCCAGCTCCCCCACGCGGCGGCAGTTCTCATGGATTCCGGCCGTCCGCCCGTCCGGTTGATCAAGGGAGATTTCGACGAAAGCGACGTCGCGCGGGACGGAAATGCCCATCTCCGTCAATTGGAGCCGCACAAACGGTGCGTGGGAAATCAATACCTCGGGCCGGTACCGTCTGAACCATTTTTCGAAGAGCGCAT
>JBAZMN010000136.1:0-5601 GCA_041649735.1 Opitutaceae bacterium
CCCGTCCCGGCCGATCTCGCAGCCCGTCTGGGCGTCAAGATCTACCAGACGGCGCTGGAGCCGTTCAAATTCACCGAAGCCATGCTGGTGAGCAACGGCGGTTCGGGTTATGGCGAGGTGTCCTTCAAGCTCGACTCGACGACACCGCAATACGTGCGCATGGACAACCGGTTCATCAAGCACCTCGTCGGCGAGTTCACCCCTTCGGCGGGGGACCTCGTGTTCAGCAAGACCGGCGAGCTGCTCGGCATCATGGTGAACAACAATTACTGCGCCGTGATCGACAACTTCCTGGCCGCAAAAACGATCAAGACCGGCGACAATGCGCGCGATCAGCACACGGCCGACATCCAGGCGGAGATGATCGCGCGGCTGCAGCGCCTGCCGTTCCGGCTGCAGTAGCTTTACGCCGGACGCCGGCTTGATCCGATCTTGGCGAGCAGCGCGCGCAGCTGAGGTCCGATGCGGCGCAACTCCGTGCGCATGGTGGCCGACAGGCGCTCCAGCACGGCTTCACCTCGCGGGGTCAGCCGCACATGCACACAGCGGCGGTCGTCCGGCGCGGCGGCGCGGCGCACCAGTCCACGGCGGGCCAGGCGGTCGACCAGGCCCACGGCACTATGGTGTTTCAATTGCAGGCGCTCGGCCAGCTCGCCCACGGTCAAATGCTCCCGGCCTGCGTTGCCTTTGATGGCGAGGAGAGATTGGTGTTGCTGGGGTGACAGGCCGGCTTTCCGGGCCGCCATGGCGCTGAAAGCCAGGTAGCGCCGCAGGGCATACCGGAGGGTGGCCAAGGTCTCGTAGTTGGCTTTGGTCAGGTGGCGGCGGGACGGCGCCATGACGGCACTCTGGATAGCTGCGTCGCGGGGTCAACCACGACCCCCACGGACCGGGTATGCACAGAATCGACCGCTGATCTGCCCCCGGCTGATTCTGGCGTGGTGCGTAATCACCGGTGGTGTGGGGGGGTAAGAATGCGAGCTGCGACTCGGCGGCGTGGCCAGCGAATTGGATAGGTCAAGCAGGGGTCCGCTTTCGCGCAACTCCTCCTCCTCGTAGCTGCGCCTGCGTGCCGAAAGAATGTCCGCCCGCCCCAAATAGCCCAGGACCCGGCCGGGATCGGTCCGCTTGACGACTGGCAGGCGGCCGATGTTGTGCTTCATCATCTTGGCGATCGCGTCGTGCAAGGTTTCATCGGGATAGGTCACGGTTACGCCGGTCCGGGCGGCATCGATCACCGGCATGGCGCCGGCCGGATCACGCTGCAGGGCCTGCATGAGGTCGCCGCGGGTGATGATGCCCGCCAGCCGTCCGGCCGCGTCCACGATGATTGCCGCCTGGCGGCGGGCCACGGCCGGGTCGCCCTCGGCGATGCGGTCCGCCACGGTCGTGCCGGCGGAAATCAGGGGCGGGGAGTGATCCATCACCTCACCGACGCGGGTCAGTTCGAACACGTCCACGCTATATTCCCGTGCGATATGCTGGCCGCGGCGGGCCAGTTTTTCCGTCAGGATCGAGCGCCGCAGGAGCAGCACGGTCACGCACAATGCCGCCACGCTGCCGATGAGCAGGGCCGGGAGGACGTTCAGGTCGTGCGTCAGTTCGAGCAGGAACACCATGCCGGTGAGCGGCGAGCGCATCGTGCCGCCCATCATCGCCGCCATGCCTACCATGGCCCACAATCCCGGATCGGTCGCCCCCATCCCCGCTCCAAGCAGGGTGCCGAGGGCGCCACCCAGCATCAGCAGCGGCGCCAGCACGCCGCCCGAGGTGCCCGAGCCCAGGGCCACCGCCCAGACCAGTCCCTTGGCCAGCAGCAGGCCGGCCAGCGCCCCGCCCGGCGCTTCGCCGCGCATCAACCCATGGATCGAGTCGTAGCCGACCCCGAGCACGCGCGGATCGATCATGCCGCCGATCCCCACCGCCAGCCCTCCGAGCGCGGGCCACCACATCCAGTGCAGCGGCAGTTTCTGAAAGAGGTCCTCACATGCATAGACCAGGGCGGTCAACAGACCCGATCCCAGCCCCACGCCGACGCCGATAAACAGCGCCAGGGCCAGGGCTCGCGGTCCCAACGGCGCATGCGCTGCGACCGGGAAGAGTGGTCCCGCCCCCAGCAGGGGCACGCGCAGGATCGCGGCGACCATCGCCGCGGTCACCACGGGAATGAAGCTGCGCGGCTTCCATTCGAAAAGCAGCAACTCCACCGCCAGCAACACGGCCGCCACCGGGGTGGCGAAGACCGCGGACATGCCGGCGGCCGCGCCCGCGACCAGCAGGGTTTTGCGCTCCGCCGCCGAGAGGTGAAACCGCTGTGCAAATAACGAACCGAAGGCTCCGCCGGTCATGATGATCGGCCCCTCGGCCCCGAAAGGCCCGCCGGTGCCGATCGACACCGCCGACGACACCGGCTTGAGGATCGCCACCCGGGGATTGATCAGGCTGCGGCCGAGCAGGATCGCTTCCAGCGCCTCCGGGATGCCATGCCCGCGGATTTTTTCCGAGCCATAGCGGGCCATCCAGCCGATGACGAGCCCGCCGGTCACGGGCACCAGGACCATCCACCAGCCCAGTTGATGGTGCGCGGGCGACACGGCCTGTCCGGAGAGACGAAGAAAAAACACCGCGTTGGTGATGACGGCGATCAGCCAGAGCAGCGCCTTGGCCACCACGGCCCCGATCGCGCCGATCGGCAGCGCCAGGGTGCACAAGAGCAGCACGCGTCGGTCGGTTCGGAAATCGGCCAGTGCGTGGCTGGACGAACTGGCAGAGGAAATCGGCCCACTGGGTGTTACGGCATCCATGAATGGAGCGGGAAATCTAATATATCGTATAGCGATATAATGCAACCGCCGCAGGTAGATTCATCCGGCGATTACCGTCGGCCCACCTGGAGCCTGCGCCGCCCGGGGTGGCGCCGAAGCCGGCATTCTCACGCCAAGTCCGCAAAAGACCGGCCGCCGTTCCGTCTGGTCCGGAGCGATGGCCGGCCGGCGTCAGGGCCAATCCGAGGAAGTAAATCACACCACAGATTGCGCCCTTTGCGCCCGGGGCGTGAGGCCGATGGCGGTACGTCAGTTTTGCGTGTTCGACGATTCCTGCGGCCGCACCGGGAGCGTCAGCCGCTCGGTGTGGCGCAGGATGGTCAGCGTGGAGGGCCGGCCGATACGCTCGGCCGTAAGCTGCTTGTGCAGCGCGTCGATGGCCGCAATGGGTTCGTCGTCAAAGCCGATGATGATGTCGCCTTCCCGCAGGCGAGCCGTGGCGGCGGGACTGCCGGGCTCGACCGCCACGACGAGCACGCCGGTCTCGACCGGCAGCCGGTAATGGCGCACCAGCTTGCGCAGCAGAGGCACGTTCTGGCCGGCGAGGCCGAGAGAGCTGCGGCGGATGAGCCCGTCCTTGATGAGCCAGCCGGCGACCCAGCGCGCGATGTTGCTGGCGATGGCGAAACAGATGCCTTGAGCGGGACGGATGATGGCCGTGTTGACACCGATGACCTCGCCCCGCGTGTTGACGAGGGGGCCGCCGGAATTGCCGGGATTGAGCGCGGCGTCGGTCTGGATGATATTGTCGATCAGCCGGCCGGAGGCGCTGCGCAGCGAGCGGCCCAGGCCGCTGACGATGCCGGCGGTGACGCTCTGCTGGAACCCCATCGGGCTCCCCAGGGCGATGGCGATCTGCCCGGGGTGGACCTGACCGGAATCGGCAAAGGCCAGATGGGTGAAGTCGCCGCCGCCGACCCGGAGGACGGCGAGGTCGGTCTCGGGGTCGTCGCCGACCAGTTCGGCTGCTAGCCGGCGGCCGTCGGCGAGAAACACCCGGATTGCGCCTGCGCCGTGGACCACATGGCTGTTGGTCATGAGGTAGCCGTCGGGGGAGATGAAAAATCCCGAGCCGCTGCCGCCGGCGGAATCGTTTGGCGCGGGCGAACCGGTGCCGCGCACCTCGATGTGGACCACTGCGGTCTGGGTCTTCTCGACCGCGCCGGCCACCGCCTCGGAATAGGAGTCGAGTAGAGCGGCATTACCGGCGGCAGGACGCCGGACCGGGTCCACCAGTTCGGGACCAGTGGCGGACGAATCCTTGGCGGCGAAGGCATGAGGAAAGGCGACCATGATGCGACAAAAAAACGCAGTTCTCCACCAAACGCAAACGGGGTGTCCCGGCTTGCGGCTTATCTTCGCCGGACAACGGCACGCCCCTTCCGGCCTGTCATGGTTTCCGGATCGCGCCGGCTATAGCGATTTAAGCGGAAATGTAGCCACGAAGGAACTCATAGATCGCAAGGGAAAAATTGGAATGGATTGGCTATGTGCTCCTTGAGTTCTTTGGTGGCTAAAGACCGGGTTCAGAGTTTGGCCGCGTCTTTATTTAAGATGCTCTAGCCGCCTTTCTTGCCTGAAGCTGTGCCGCGGCGGTGTACGAGAATGCTGGCGACCATGACCTGGACCACTTCCGCGTGTTGGTTGGTGGCCGTGGTGCGAAGTTTGACGATCCCATAGTCCGGCTTCGACTGGGAGAGCCGCTTTGAGACAATGGTGCTGACGGCGGAGAGATGATCGCCGGGCCGCACCGGGCGGGGCCAGGCGATCGAGTCGATGCCGAGCCCAATGGCACCGCCTGTGAACCTCGGTTCGCCTTCCAGGACCAGTCGCATCGTCAAGGCGGCCGTCATCCATCCGCTGGCCGCCAGGCCGCCGAAGATGCTCTTCTTCCCGGCTTCCTCGTCGAGGTGGAAGGGCTGCGGATCGAACTGCGCGGCGAACGCCACGATCATCTCCCTGGTGATGGGCATCGTCGCCGTCCGGAATTCTTCGCTTCCGGTCAAATCCTCATAGGAGAGTTCCACCGCCTTCATCTTATGGGGTTTCTTCATCGGTGATCAGAGTTGTGCCTTCCGTGACAACCGCGCCGGCGACAAGAAGAACGTCCGGACGGTCGCAGGGCGTCGGACCGGATCCGCCAGTGGGGCGCCGGCGACGGATGAACCCTTGGCGGCGCAGGTGTAAGGAAATGCGACCATGATGCGGCTACAGCGGTTTCAGTTTTTTCGTAGCCGTCCTGGCATCGAGTAGCGCAGGCTTCCAGCCTGCATTTGAACCGATGCAGGTTGGAAGCCTACGCTGCTTTTACGGCCACACTTCAACTTAATCTGCTCTAAAGAACGCGGTGCGCCGCCAAACGCAAACGGGGTGGTTTCAGCCCAGGGCGTATCTGCCAGCATTGTCGCAGCGGCTTGATGTCACGATCCCAGGATCGCGCGCCGGGCGAATTCCCGTTGACGTCATCCGGCGCCCTTCTTTTGCTGGCCGTCTTTCACCTTCGGCAAGGTAGCTCAGTTGGTAGAGCAGAGGACTGAAAATCCTTGTGTCCCCGGTTCGATTCCGGGCCTTGCCACCATCCTTCGCCCTGCGGGCTACGGATGGCGGGCCAGCCTTGAGCCAAACAGTAACCGCAGGTATGCGAGGGCGGTCGTTGCGCGAAGGATGCGCGCCGTAGGCTCGGCGGAGGCGGGCTTTCCGTTGACGGCAGAACCCGATGGCTATTCGGGATCTGCACCAAGTTTGAGGTCTCTTGCCATGGCGATCCAAACGGAAG
>JBAZMN010000137.1:0-5580 GCA_041649735.1 Opitutaceae bacterium
GCCCCATGGCTGTTCTTCGATCTGGCCCGTGATCCCGGCGAGGAACGCAATTTGGCCGGTGACGCGGACCGGGCCGCGGAGAGGATGGAGCTGCAGCGACGGCTTTGAGCCACGGGCCGTCCCGACGGTTCAGGCGGGGGAGGCGGGAACGAAGAACGAGCGGATCGCCAGCAGCAGGGGCGAAATCCTGAGCGGCTTGAAAAGGTGGAGCGCCGGGGCGAGACCGGCGAGCACCACCGGCGGGAGCGAGTCGTCGGCGGGCAGCAGGAGCAGCACCGGCAGTTGGGGCTGTCGCCAGAGTTTCCTCAGATCGAGGGCCAGCTGCCGGCTCTCGCCATCCGGCAGCGACAGATCGATGATGAGCAAGGCCGGCGCCGGCATGCGCGCCGCCGCGGCCAGCGCCGCCTGCGCCGATTCCACCACCTGGCAGGCGAGTCCGGCTTCTTCGAGGATGATCGAGAGAAAACGGCGGTTGGCGGCATGCCCGTCGACTGCCAGCACCGGTCTTCCTCGCAGCGCCGCGGGAATCATCTCGGCCGGCGGCCGGCTGGAGGGGGAGATGGGTTGCACGGGAATCGTGATGGTGAACACCGAACCACGGTCCGGCTCGCTCTCGACGCGGATCTCGCCGCCCATGAGGCTGCACAGCCGTTCGCAGATGACGAGGCCGAGGCCGGTTCCACCGTATTTGCGCGTGGAGGAGGAGTCGACCTGCGAGAACGGCCGGAAAAGCAGGTTCTGTTTTTCGCGGGGAATGCCAATGCCGGTGTCCCGCACCGCGATCTCCAGGAGGCAGGGTGCGATGGCGGCCAGTCCGGCGCTCGATCCGCCGCGGGGCGCCGGCGTCTCCATTCGCCGGACCTCGACGGAGACATGGCCGTGGGGCGTGAATTTGATGGCGTTATTGAGGAGATTGACAATGACCTGCCGCAGGCGGGTGGCATCACCCACAATCCAGGCCGGCACCACCGGGTCGATGAAGTAGGCGAGGGCGATGTGTTTCGCCGCCGCCTGCACGGCAAACCGGTTGAGCGCATCCTCAAGGCAGGCGGCCAGCTCAAAGGGATGGTGCTCCAGCTTCATCTCGCCGGCTTCGATCTTCGAGAAATCGAGGATGTCGTTGATGATGGACAGCAGCGCGTCGCCGCTGGCGTGGATGGTGTTCACGCAGTCGCGCTGCTCGGGATTAAGCGGAGTGTCGAGGAGCAGGCTCGTCATGCCCAGCACGCCGTTCAACGGGGTGCGGATCTCGTGGCTCATCGAGGCGAGAAACTCCGACTTGGCCCGCGACACGGCGTCGGCCTCCTCCTTGGCGCGGCGCAGATGGCTCTCGGTTTCCACGCGCGCGGTGACGTCGGTGAGGATCGCGATGAAATTCTCGGTGGAGCCGGTGTCGCTGCGGACGGGTTGCAGGTCCAGGCGCAGGTGATAGCGCTGGCCGTCGCGGGCGTGGCAGACCAGGTCCGAATTGAATGGCGCGCCCTGTTGCAGGGCTTCACGCAGGCGGACGACCAGGGCCGAGTCCGTATCCGGGCTGACCAGCAGTTGCGTGAGATGGCGGCCGATCACCGCGGAAAGACTGAAGCCGAGATGCCGGACGAAGCTGTCATTGATCCATTCAAGGCGGCCATCGGGGCTGGTGATGGCCACGAGGTTGTCGGTGCTGCTGGCGACGAGCGAGAGTTTGCGCGCGGCGGCCTGGCTGGCGCGCAGCGCCAGTTCGGCGCGCCGGCGCTCCTCGTTCTCGGCCACCAGCCGTTCGTTGGCCTCCTGGGCGGCGCGGTGGCGCAAATGGGCGGTGCGGCCCAGATGGGTGGCGATGCCCAGCAGCAGACTCAGGCCGAACCCGAGGCCGGTGACCAGCTCGGGGAACAGGTGGCGGCGGCGTTGCAACGCGGTTTCGGAGGGGGCGAGACCGATGCGGATGCGCTGATTGAAAAGATTGAAGGTCGATTCTTCGCGCAGATTCTCCCGGACGGGATCGGGCGGCGATCGTTCGAACACCGGCCGGTCGTCGATCGTGATCGACACCGCGTAGAGGGCGGAAAGATGCAGGCGTTTTTCGACCGCTTCAAGCAGGACGGGATAGTAGAACTCCCCCAGGAGCACCTGCGTCCTGACCCCGGCGGTCGCCGGCAGGGGCGCACAGATCAGAAATCCCGAACCGCCCATCGGCAGCGGAACGAGGGAGGAGAACGCCGGCTGGCCGGAGCCGAGCGCCTGTTCGATCAGGACACGGTGCAACGGGTCCTGGCCATGGTCGTATTCCAGGAAATGCTCATTGCCTTTCTCCGGATAGATCCAGCGGGTATGCCGGGTTTCGTCGACCCAGACAAGCGAGCGCAGGGCGGGGGAATCCTGCCGGTAGGCCTCACCATCCTGGTCGCGGAGGGCAATGGTGAGCCGGTCGGACTGTGCCCAGCGCGCCGCCATCCGCTGGAGCGTCTTGGCCTCATTATCCAGCTCGTAGTTGAGCACGGTCGCGGCGTTGTCGATGGTCAGCCGCGTGGTCGAGCGGACAAAACCCAGCTCCCGATCGCGCAGGGCCGCCGAAAACAACAGGGTGAGCGTGATGCCCGTCGCGATCATGGGTACCGGCAGCCAGCTGGGGGGGCCGGAGGCCCGGGCCGGGTCGTCGCGCCAGATCCGGCTCAGCAGCAAGTGTCCGAGCAGAGCGAGGCACAGGGCGCTGAACGGAGAAGGGCGCAGAACCTGATTTAACGCGGTGACTTCCGTCAGTCCCAACAACCATCCGAGCGGCAGTGCCAGCCCGATGGAGATGATCAGCGACGAGGTCAGGACGATGCCCAGCGCCCGCCGCCGCGTCCCCAGCGGCACGTCGAGCCAGAGCAGGCACAGGCTGGCGCTGAGGAGGGAAAGCGCGGTCAGGCGCGACAGGTGCCCGGCGGCCGCTGAGTCAACGGCGATGCGGGCCGGCAGAAAGAATTCATCGAAGTGCAGGTCCCAGCCCGACACATATTGCGCCAGCGTGACCCCGCCGATGACCGCCGGCAGTGCGGCCAGCCAGACGGCTCGGTTGATGCGCCACTCCAGCAGCAGCAGCACCATTCCGAGTACCATGAGACTGAGCGCCAGGTTGGGAGGGATCGGCATGTAGCCCGGCTGGATTTGCATCAGCAGGTCGATCCGCTGCGCCCAGCCTGTCAGTACTAGCACGCCGATCAGGACAAGCGCCGCGGCGCCGAGCATTGAGGCGCGGGTAAGCCAGTCGCCAGGAACGGAAATACGGCGGGGCATTGAAAATGCAGAACCTAGCTAGGCCCGCTTGGATTCCGGCGCAACGCGTTTTTGGCCATAAACATGCCGAAAATGGTTCCGGGCTGATCGCGCTAGAGCCGAACGGGTAGAGCAGGTTATCCCTGCTGCGACTGCTCTCGCTTTGCGAATGCACCGATCCCGCGTCGCGGTCGATCCGTCGCTCACGGAGCGCGGATCCCCGCCAGGCCGGTCTCGATGCGAGGGAGGGGATCAACCCTCCGGTTTCACGGGCTGGGGAGCCGGGGCGGGTGCGTTTGACTTTGGCGGCTCGGTGCCGGAGGGAACCGGGACGGTGAGCGGGGGGCCGCCGGACGCCGGGCCCGGCGGCTTTGTCAACGCGCGCAGGAAATTCGTCGGCCCGAAGAGAAACGCCCAGGACGGTTTTTCGAGCGGTCCGGTGAGCTTGAGCTCGAGCACGTTGGACAACGGCGTCAGCAGGGCTCCCAGCGCATCAGTAAGCACGAAGCCGCTTTCCTGCAGCGGAAAGACCTTCGCGTTGAAATCGAGTGTCTTGGCATCGAGCAGGTAGTCGCCCCGCGCGTCGATGGCGGCGGTCGGTCCGGTGAGCTTGACCTGGGCAAAGGCCAGCTTGTTGCCTTCGAGCTTGAAATTGCCGTGGGCCGTATCGAGCCGCAGCGAGGTGAAATTGAGCAGGGTTTTGCTCAGCAGTTCGGACAGCAGTCCGAGCAGATGGATTTCGCCCAGATCGTGGCTGGTGACAATGAAGTAGCCTTTCCCGTGAAAACTATACGGCTGCCCGTAGCGACCCTCGGCCGTGAGCGCTGCGTCGAGCCGGCCGCCCGTGGCGCGGCCGAGGAAACGGCTCTTGGGATGCTCGGCGGCCGGCGGCTTGCCGGCCAAACGGAATTCCTCGGCCGCACTCGCAACCCGTGCGAGATCGGCTCCGTTGAGCATCGCATCGAAAGCGAGCACGCGGGCCCCGGGAGGGCCGTCAAGCCGGGCCTGGCCGCTGACGGTGCCACCCGCGAAGCCCGCCTGGGTCTGGCGCAGGTCGAGGGAGCCGTCGTGATAGTCGGCGGCGAATTTCACGCCCTCCAGCGGCAGGCCATGGAATACGGAATGACCTGGGGATTCGAGCGTGATGTTCACCTGCGCATGATTCCCGCCCGGAGCCGACGGCCCCTGGAGGTGGCCGACCGCATGGACCGCGGGCGGCTCGGAAAACTGGTAGGGCGCCACGAGCGCCGTGCCGGCCGGGCCATAGAGCCGGGCGCATTCGGCTGGGACGAGGCCGGAGAACACGTCGAAATCGAGCGTACGGTAGGTCGCGTGCTGGTGGTCGACCTCCAGCGTGAAGGAGCCGCGGGCGGCGTGTCCGGCCTGACTGGCGTCGAACGCGAACACATGGTAGTAATTGGCGCGAAAAAAGAGGATCGTGCGCACCCGGTCGAACGGCACCCCGCGAATGGCCGGGTGGGCGGCATCGACCTGGCAGAAGACCGTGGTGAGTGGCGGCGCGCCCCAGCGTCCGGTCACGTCGACATCGGCGGAGGGGGGGACGGCGGTGAAGTCAAAGTGACCCCAGAACCGCGGCCACCACGCCTTGAACCACCCGGCGATATCGGGCGGACGCAGCCGGCCTTGCAGGAGGAAACGGTAGTCGCGGGTGGCGGTGTCCATCGTGTAGGAGCCGCGCGCCTCGTTGGCCCCCTGAAGCAGGAGCAGCTCCGTGACGCGCAGATCATGGCCGGCATACAGCACGTGCCCGCCCGCGGCATCGAGATGCACCTCATGCGCCGTGACCTGACGGACGGAGACATCGGCCTCGGCGCGGACGGGCTTCCAGCCCGGCGCCAGCTCGACGGTTGCGTGCACCGCCGCCGGTTCGCTCAATTCCACCCACTTGAGCACCGCCAGTCGGGAGCGATTGCGGGCGAGGTCGAGCAGGGCCGGGGTGAGCGAACCGGTCAGTTCCAGCGTCCCTTCGCCTGCCTGGATGTCCATCGTTCCGCGGGCGGTCACCGCGGAACCGCCGATCCGGGCTGATACGCTGCCCTGCAGATGCGGCAGGCGTTCCAGTGTGGCCGTGACGCAGGGTGCGGCAAAGGGGACGGCCAGCGCCTCGCCCCGGGCCGCGGTTACCCGGGCGGTTTGCGGAGTAAAGTCAAAATGATCCGGTGCCAGCGTGCCGGCCAGGTCGACGCGCACCCGGTCGGCCCATGCCCGGTTGTGCCACTCCAGCCGGTCTGTTTCCAACTGTGCCTGCACCGGAGCGGGAGTCCCGCCCAGCAGGGGGAAAACCGCATGGATGCGGCCGGCGGCCATCGTGCAGGGCGCCGC
>JBAZMN010000138.1:0-5564 GCA_041649735.1 Opitutaceae bacterium
TCGCCCGCTCGCCCACCGCTACCTGAGTGGATTCCCGCGCTCTTTGGACCGGGCGCCGGTCCTCCTGCCCACCGACGACACGGCGATCCGCCGCCAGCTCGACCGCTGGTTCGACTCTCACCAGATCCGGCCGGTGCTGGTCGGCGAGTTCGAGGACTACGCCCTGCTCGCCGCCTTCGGGCAGGCCGGCCTGGCCCCCTTCCCGGTCCCGGCCATCCTCGAAGAGGCCTACGCGCGCCTCTACGGCGTCAAGCGGATCGGGCGGGCCGACGGGGTGCGGGCGCGCTTCTACGCCATCTCGGTGGAGCGCAAGCTGAAGCATCCGGCCGTGCTGGCCATCAGTGAGCGGGCACGACGGCACCTGGGGGAGCCGCACAGACCGGGAAGCGGCCCGGGCGCGGCGGCACGGACAGGCGCCAAGAGACATCCCCGCAGGGGCGCATAGAGGGTGATAGGGATTTGCCTTTCGGGGGCGTCGATGTCTAGCTGCCGGATGCGGAGCTTGGTGTCGTTCTCGGGACTGGCGGACGGGCACGAACCGCCGTATAATCTCGTGGAGCGATCCGGGAGGTGGGGGCATGTCGAGCGGACTCGACCCGACGTTTCTGGCCGATCTGAAGGACCTGCTGCAAGCATACCGAACTCGGTGTCTCTGGTACCTCCGGGAAGACTACGTGCCTGCAACTCCGGCGGAGATACTTCGCGTCCTCGATGCCGTCGAGGCCCGCGCCGATCGCAGCGGCTACGTCAAGGCGAGACAACTGAGACAATGGCTCTTACGGCACTCCAGCGCGCCATCTGCCGCCTCATAGCGGACAATCGAAAGTACGAGGGCGAGGCCTACGTGGCGGGGGGGGTGGCGCTGAACGCCCTGCTGGGCGGTTCGCGCCTCTCGCGCGACATCGACCTGTTCCACGATACGCAGGAGGCGCTCCAGGCCACCTGGGATGCCGACAGGCACTTGCTGACGGAGGCGGGGTTCGGGCTAAAGGTCGTTCGGGAGCGGCAGGCCTTCGTGGAATGCGTGGTGCGCCAGGGTGAGGACAGCGTTGTCATGCAGTGGGTGCAAGATAGCGCCTTCCGATTCTTCCCGCTGGTCGAGCACCCCGACTTCGGCTTGGTGCTGCATCCGTTCGATCTGGCCACGAACAAGGTTCTGGCGCTGGTGGGGCGACTCGAGGTGCGGGATTGGCTCGATGTGATCAGTTGCCATGAGCGGCTCCAGCCCCTGGGCTATCTGGCCTGGGCTGCCTGCGGGAAGGACCCCGGCCTGAATCCGCGTCTCATCCTGCGCGAGGCCAGCCGGTCGGGGCGCTACTCCGAGGCCGAACTGGACTCCCTGGCCTTCGCCGGGACCCCGCCAACCCTGCCGGACGCCCAGCGCCGCTGGCGAGCCATGCTGACCGAGGCGGAGGGCACTCTCGACATCCTCCCGCCGGCCGAGATCGGCCGGTGCGTGCTGGGGGCAGACTTGAACCTCTTCCGGGGCGATGCCGCCGCGCTCGCCCACGCGCTATGCGTCGGCGGTGTCCGTTTCCACGGCGGCAGCATCCGCGGCGTCCTCCCGCAGTTTCGGATATAGCGGTCCGAGATTCTGCGCCAGCCAGGCAGCACAACTCGTTTCCCTTTGCAGCCGCCGCTTTAAAGAGGGACTCAGTCGTACACGCCGAGCCCCGTCCTCTGTCCGACCCACAGTCCGGGCGAGCCATCCCTTCGGTTGGGATCATTCCAGAAGAGAGCGGTGAGTTCAACACCGCGCTCCACCCCCTACAAGACCGTCCGGTAGCAAGGCGCAACCGGAAAGCACAGCGGCACAAAGCGCACCACCAGGAGGTGAAAGCAGCCGCGGTTCCCCATTGCGAGATCGGCGAAGGGTAGTTCCGGTAGGGAAGAGTGAAGGCGGTAAGCTTCCCATGCGGGCGACCGGTATCGGCGCGCCGCCTCTTTCCCCGCTCCCGGCGACGCGTGCCTGTCGCCGCCTTGAAGCGGGGCCGGAGGGAAGAAGAGAGAGCTAAACCTGGTTGCCCTTTTAGAGTGGAAGGGATGAGGGGGCACAACGTCATGTGGCACGTAATTCCCGCACCATTCCAGCCGGGCTTTGCCCGAAGTACCGTTTGAATTCCCTGCTGAACTGGGAGGGGCTTTCATAGCCCACCTTGTCGGCGGCGATGTAGGCTTTCGTTCTTTCCTGCACCATGAGATCCCTGGCTTTGGCCAGCCGGATTTTTTTCAAATACTGCATGGGGGAATCCGAGGTGATCTCTTTAAAGGCGCGATGGAAGGCCGAGACGCTCAGATGGGCCGTAGTGGCCAACTGTTCCACGTCGAGTTTTTGGGCATAGTCGCTTTGCATCACCTTCAGGACGCGCGCCATCTGGGAAAAGGTGCCGCTGTGCAGGGCCAGCGAATAGAGCACCGGCGCCTGGGCGCCCAAAAGCGCACGATAAAGGATTTCCCGCACGAGACCGGGACCCAGGATTTGGGATTCCGTCTCGGACTGCAAACACATGACTAGCCTCGTGATGGCATCCAGCATCGCCTCGTCCATGACGGCCGGGCCGATCCCCAGAGGCAAGGTCTTTTCGCCGCCATTGCCGATCTCTGCTTGCAGATCCACTCGGCCGATCAGATCCCGCAACTGGCCCATGTCAATATCGATGTAGAGCCCTCTCAGCGGTTCCTCAGGGCTGGCAAAGGTCTCGCATTCGAACGGCATGGTCACCGAGGTCACCAGGTAATGGCTCGCATCATAACGAAACTTCCGGCCGCCCAGGTAGCCGATCTTATGGCCCTGAACCACGATGCAGAGTCCGGGATTGTAAACCATCGGTTTTCGGGGAATATAATTCGTCCTCTGAAAAAGAATCACCCCGTTGAGTCGGGATTCGGTCGGTCCGTCGGGGATTGTCGGAAAGCTCCGTAACAGTTCAGCCATTTTGGGCATATCAACTACCTCCCTATTCCGAATGTCTATTTTGGATAACATTATGGGCGATAAAGTATCCAAAAAGCAATAGGCAAGCATGAATAGGCAAGAAATAGAGAGGAACAGGTATTTCAAATCCCTTTGCGGGACCTTATGCTGTGTCCCAACGATGCAGCAAATCAAGAAAGGAGGTTCTCCATGAACTTTGAATTTCACAACCCCACCCGTCTGATCTTTGGGGCAGGCGCACTCTCGCAGCTCGGTGAAGCGGCAAGCAGGCAGGGCAAAAAGGCGTTGATTGTCACCGGCGGGGGCAGCGTCAAGCGCAGCGGCACTTTCGATAGGGCCGTGGCCAGCCTCAAGGCCGCGGGGATGGCCTTTGCTGAATACAACGGCGTCGAGCCCAACCCGAGAATCGCCACCGTCCGGCGCGGCGCCCGGATCGCCCGGGAGGAAGGCTGCGATGTGATCATCGCCCTGGGCGGCGGCAGCACCATGGACGCAGCCAAGGTCATGGCCGCCGCCTTTTATTACGACGGCGACCCCTGGGACATGATCTATCACGGCCAGTCCAATCCGCATGTCCCGACCCGCGCCCTGCCCATCGTCACCGTGCCGACCCTGGCGGCTACCGGTTCCGAGATGAACATGGGGGCGGTGATTTCCAACGAGGAGACGAAGGAAAAGTCTTTTGTCCAGGCCGAATGCCTGTACCCGGCGGTTGCGCTGGTGGACCCCGAACTCACGCTGAGCGTGCCGAAGGATCAGACCGCTTTCGGCGTCTGCGACATCATCACCCATGTGACCGAAGGCTACTTCAACGGCGTGGACGGCACCCCTATTCAGGACCGGTTCGCCGAGGGCGTCATCCTCACGGCGATGGAATGGGGAGTCAAGGCCGTTGCCGATGGGAAGGATCTGGAGGCACGCACCCAGGTGCAATGGGCGTCCATCGTCGCCCTCAACGGCTGGGTGAACGCGGGGACCAACGGGGGCTTCCCCGTGCACATGATCGAACATACCCTGTCCGCCTATCATGACATCACCCACGCGGCAGGCCTGGCGGCGGTCAATCCGGCATGGATGCGTTTTGCCGCCGGCCACAGGCCACAAAAGTTCGTACAGTTTGCCGAACGGATCTTCGGCCTCAAGGCCAAAGGCCACGAGGACCGGGATTGCGCCCTTCAGGGGATCGATCGCTTCGAGGCCTTTCTCAAGGGGATCGGTTGCCCCACGCGGCTCTCCGAGCTGAAGATCGGAGAGAAGCTGATCGCGCGTTACGCCCGGGAGACCCTGCGCATTGTCCATGACGAGAACGGCCACCTGCCCGGGCGTCCGGCCATGACCGAGGCGGATATCGTCGCGGTGCTGCGGGCGGCGCTGTAATGGCGGGGCAGACGGTCGTTATGGACGCCAGACGCTTATCGAAAGGATCAAGAACATGAAAATGCCCATTTCGCGACGCCGTTTTCTGAAGACCGGTGCCATGGCCATGGGCGCTGCGGCCCTTTACGACCTGTCCGGCCTTTACCGGGCCCTGGCGGCAGGGGAGGATCGGTCCCAGGTCTTTTTCACCCGCGACATCAGCGCCGATGGATTGCTGAAGCTCTATTCCCGGATCGATCGGGGCCTGTCCGGCAAGACCGCCATCAAGCTGCACACGGGTGAACCGAACGGCCCCAACATCCTGCCGCGGGAGATGGTGAAGGCCCTGCAGCGCCATATCCCCAACAGCACCCTCGTGGAGACCAACACCCTGTACAAGGGCAAACGCTCTACAACGGCGGATCATCGCGAGACCCTGAAGATCAACGGCTGGGATTTCTGTCCCGTGGACATCATGGATGAGGACGGTGGGGTGATGATCCCCGTGAAGGGGGGAAAGCGTTTCCAGGAGATGTCGGTCGGCAAACACCTGCTCCGGTATGACTCGCTGGTGGTGCTGACCCATTTCAAGGGGCACGCCATGGGCGGCTTCGGCGGTTCGCTGAAGAATATCGCCATCGGCTGCGTGGACGGGCCTATCGGCAAGAAGATGGTCCATGCCGCCCCGGACAACGGGAACTACGAGGCCTGGTTGAAAGGCGAACCCTTTCAGGAAAACATGGTGGAGTCGGCCAAGGCCATTGCGGACCATTTCGGCAGAAGGATCGTCTATATCAACGTGCTGAGGAACATGTCCGTGGACTGCGATTGCGCGGGCGTCCGCGCCGCTCCGGTCAAGGCGCGCAACCTGGGCATCCTGGCATCCACGGACCTCCTGGCCGTGGAGCAGGCGTCCATCGACATGGTCTACCGGCTTCCCGAAGAGGAACTGCACGACCTCAGGGAGCGCATCGAATCCCGCAAGGGGCTGCGCCAGTTGTCGTACATGGAGGAGATGAAGATGGGCAATGACCGGTATGAGCTGATGATGCTCTAAGGAAAACCAAGAGCGGAAGCCGACAGGCGCTGAAACACAAACAAAATGGAAACGCAGCCGGGGGAACAGCAATCACGATCGCCGGCACTTTCGATCCCACGAGGATGGCTTCCTGAATAACGTGAAACGGAGGTTCCACAATGAGCACGACACAATCTAAGACCACAATCCCATATTCCAGGCGGGAATTGCTGAAAGCCGGCGCTTTCGGTTTGC
>JBAZMN010000139.1:0-5554 GCA_041649735.1 Opitutaceae bacterium
GCTCTTCACCCGCGAGAGCGTGCTGGCCGGTCTCAAGCGTCTGGCGCGCTACCGCGAATCCACCCTGCTCGTCACCAACCTCCGGCCGGCGCACTGTCCGCCGCGCCGCCGCTGGACGGGCCGTCGCCAGCGCGAATACCGTGAGTCCCTGGCGCTCATCCGCGACCTGGCCGCCGCCCGCAGCCGCCGCAGCGCCAGCGTGAACCTGTTGTTCCTGTAGTTTTTTGTTTTTACAGGAGGGAACGGAGGAAACAGAGAGGACCATGCACCCTCTGTTTCGCAAGGCAGACGGACTTACCGAAACGATTATTGCCGCGGCCATCGAGGTGCATCGAGACAAGGGTCCCGGCTTGGTTGAATCGATCTACGAATGGTGCCTGCTCCGCGAATTCGACCTCTGCCACCTGCTCGCGACCAACCAGCAGCTCGTCACCATCACCTACAAAGGATTTACTCGCGAAGAGCCGCTCCGCTTCGACGTCCTCGTCGAAAATTGTGTCCTGATCGAAATCAAATCTGTCGAACGCATCTTGCCAATCCACAAGGCTCAGCTCTTGAGCTACATGAAGCTGCTCAATGTGCCGATCGGTCTCCTCATCAATTTCAACTCTCCCAAACTCGTCGATGGGATCTCCCGGCTTATTCTACCTGGTGCCAACCGGTAGCGTTGCTCCGTTTTCTCCGTTTCCTCCTGTAAAAATTTACCATGAAGACCATCTTTCAAAGGATCATCGATCACGAGATTCCCGCCCGGATCGAGCATGAGGACGAGCGCTGCATCGTCATCCACGACATCCAGCCGCAGGCACCGGTGCATCTGCTCATCATCCCGAAGCAGGTCATCGCCCGCGTCGGCGACGCCACCGCCGCCGATGAGCCTCTCCTCGGCCATCTGCTGGTCACCGCAGGCATGATCGCGAAGAAGCTCGGCCTTGCCGGCGGCTACCGCCTGGTGATCAACAGCGGCCCCGACGCCTGCGAAAGCGTGCCGCACCTCCATGTGCACCTGCTCGCCAGGCGCCAGATGACCTGGCCGCCGGGTTGAGCCGCAGGCTGGGCCCGGTTCCGGGTTCAGCCGCCTCCCCGCGCCTCGAAGGCGCCGTCGACCCGCTTGACCACGAGCCGCCTCAACTCCAGCAGCATGAGCGTGGCGCCCAGCTCATGGGCCGGCAGCTGCGTGAGACCGGTGAGCGCGTCAATGGTGAGGACCGAGCCGCCACGGAAACACTCAAAAACCCGCTGCTCGACTTCGCTCAAGCCGCCGGCCGCTGTAACATCTCCGGTTGCGGCCGGCAACGGCGCCGGTCGCAGGCCGTCGAGATAGTTCAGTTCGGCCAGGATGTCGTCCACGCCGGTCAGCAGCGTGGCGCCGTCCCGAATGAGCTGGTGGCAGCCGCGGCTGGACGGCTGGTCGATGCGGCCGGGCACGGCGAAGATAAGCCGGCCATGCTCGCCGGCAAAACGGGCCGTGATCATCGCCCCGCCGTCGACATCGCTTTCCACCACCACCACCGCCTCGCAGAGGCCTGAGACGATGCGGTTGCGCATCGCAAACGACTGCCGGTCGGCCCGGCGGCCGAAGGGAAATTCCGACAGGACCGCGCCGGTCTCGGCGATGCGCCGGTAGAGATCGAGATTTTCGGGCGGGTAGATGATGTCGAGGCCATTGCCCAGCACCGCCACGGTCCGGCCTCCGGCCGACAGCGCGCCCTCGTGGGCCGCCGTGTCGATACCGCGGGCCAGGCCGCTGACCACGCAGAATCCCCGCGCGGCCAGTTCGGCGCCGAGTTTTCTGGCGGTCGCCTGGCCATAGAGCGTGGCGCGCCGGCTGCCGACAATCGCGATGCCCGGGTGCCCAAAGGCGTAGCCGCCCTTGCGGTAGAGACCGATCGGCGGATCGTGGATCTGCCGTAGCAGTTTCGGATAGGCCTCGTCGCGCGTGGTGACAAAGGTCGCACCCGTCTCGGCCAGCCGCTTTTCCTCGCGCGCCAGGTCGAAATGCTCGTCCCACCGCGCGAGCGTCTGCCTGATGACCGGTCCAATGCCTTTCACCGCCTCGAGCCGCTTCGGACCGGCGGCAAAAATCGCACGGGGATCGCCGCCCAGCTCTCCGAGCAGCCGGTTGGTGGTGATCGGGCCGATATTCGGCAGCGCATTCAGCACCAGCAGCGCCTGCCGCTCTGTAAGTTCAGCCGGCATCGGAGGCGAGACGCAGGGCGGCGGGAAGATAGTCGAGCAGCTGCGTCACCTGCACCGACACCTGGCCGCGGTCCCGCGCGAGCAGATCGGCGGCCAGTCCGTGCCAGACCACGCCGCGGCAGGCGGCCGGGACCGGCTCGTGGACCGACTGGGCGACCAGGCCGCCGACCAGCCCGGCGAGGACATCGCCGCTGCCGCCGCGCGCGAGCACCGGCCCGCCGAAGAAACTATGGTAAATCCGCTCCCCGTCGACGATGCGCGTGACCGGACCCTTGAGAATGATGGTGGCACCGGTCTCGCGCGCCACGGCCCTCAACCCGGCGGCATCGGCGTCACGGCCGCCGGCCAGCCGCTGGTATTCACCGGCATGCGGCAGGCAGATGACCGGCCGGCCCCGGGCCGCGGCCAAAACCGAGGGTTGCAGCGCATCGGCATCGAGCACGATCGGCACATCGGCCAGCTTCACGATTTCCTCCGCCAAGGTGAGCGTCTCGCGTTCCGAACCGAGTCCCGGGCCCAGCATCAGGGCCGTGGCCCGCCCGAGCCGCGAGCGCAACAAAGCCAGTCCCTCGAGCGCGAGCCCGCCTTCCGGCGTCTCCGGCCAGCCAACCCAGATCGCCTCCGGGGCGCAGGACGCATAGGCGGGCACGAGGGACTCCGGCACCAAGGCGGTGACCAGCCCCACCCCGCTGCGCAGCGCCGCCCACACGCCCATCAACACCGCGCCAGGATAGTTACGGGACCCGCCGATCACAAAAAGATGCCCGAAGGTGCGCTTGTCCGACTGGGGCGCACGCAGGGCCGCCAGGGGCGCCAGCACCGAGGACTTGAGCACCCGATCCGTCGCCGGCTCGAGGGAAGCCGCCCCGAAGCCGGCACCTGCAGCTGCAGGTTCATCGAAAAAACCAAGGTCCAGGTAGCGCAGCCGGCCGACCGCGCCGCGATACTGCTCCGCGAGCACCGGCGCCTTGACGCTGCCCGTGGCATAGGTGAAATCCGCCCGAAAGGTGACCGCCCCGGCCTCTCCGCCCAAACCGCTCGGCAGGTCGACGGCCGCCCGCAGGCGGATGGCCGGATGCGCGTTGACACGGTGAATCACTCTGGCAACGGCGGCATCCACCGGCGGGTGAAACTGAAAACCAAAGATGCCATCCAGGCACAGATCGTATTCCATCAGCCACGCCGGATCCCCCGGTTCGGGAGTGACCTTCGTGACACGTCCGGTCGCGGAATCCTGCAACTCCCGCCAGGCCCGCCAAGCCAGCGGCCGGAGGGTGCGTTCACCGCAGGCAAACAACACGACCGCTTGCGCCGCTGGAAACCGCTCCAGCATGGTCCGGGCCGCGAGCAGGGCATCGCCGCCGTTGTGTCCCTTGCCCGCCAGCACCAGCAGCCGGCCGGCAGCAGGGAAACCACCGATCTCCTTGCAATCTTCCACCACCGCCCGCGCCACTGCGGCGCCGGCGCGATTCATGGCCGTCCATTCCCGCCCCTCGTCCCCGCCGAACAGCCGGGTTTCCAGCGCCTTGGCTGCAGCGCACGCAAGGACCGGGTCGGACCAGGCTGAGTTCATCACGACGGGGAAGGTGTTCCAGCGGGGGGCTGACGCACCAGCGCCGCGACGGCCATCGCGACCGTGCCGGTGTGCGAGAGCGAGACCAGCACGTGCGTGGCGCCGGTCCGGGCGAGCAGGGCCAGTCCCTGCTCATCCAGGCGCACCAGTGGCTCCTGCCGCGAACCATGGTGGATGGAGACCGATTTCCAGCCGAGCTCGGCGCCGATGCCGGTGGTGAAGGCCTTGGACACGGCTTCCTTGGCGGCAAAGCGGGCGGCGAGATGCTGATGGGGGAACTTCCGGCCGAAGCAATAGGCGCGCTCCTCGTCCGTGAACACCCGCTGAAGAAAGCGTTCGCCCTGCCGGTCAAGCACGCCGCGGACCCGCTCCACCTCGATGACGTCGCAACCGAGGCTGAGCAGCATGCCGCTGGGAGGCAGAGTGAGGTTCATACGAAAATCGGGGAAGCGGGAGATCGGAAAAGCGGGAAATGAAAACGTTGGACGCGCTGGTTCTGTTTTCCAATTTCCTCCCTTCTCGCTTTTCGGCTTCTCATCCGTTCATCCGCTGTCTCATCTCGCGGACCGCCTCCCCGATGCCGGTGAAGAGGGCGCGGCTCAGAATGCTGTGGCCGATGTTGAGTTCGTGCAGATGCGGCAGCGTGCGGATTTCAGCGACGTTGACGTAATTGATGCCATGGCCGGCGTTCACCACCAAGCCGGCCTGGTGCGCCAGAGCGGCGCCGCGACGCAGGCGCTCAAACTCCGCCTTCCGCCGTGGGGAATGATACGCCCCGGCATAGGCGCCGGTATGCAGCTCGATCCACGGACTCCGGAGCCGGGCCGCAAGCTCGATCTGCGGCTCGTCGGGATCAATAAACAGGCTGGTGACGATGCCCGCCGCCCGCATCGCGTCGACCACGGCGCGGACCCGATCCTCCCCGCCCACGAGGTCGAGGCCGCCCTCGGTGGTGACTTCCCGGCGGTTTTCAGGCACGAGGCAGACCGAGTCGGGTTTCAGCTTGAGGGCGAACTCGGTCATGGCCGGCGTGCAGGCCATCTCCAGATTGAGCCGGGTGGCGATGCTCTCGCGCAGCCGCGAGACGTCGTGTTCCTGGATATGCCGCCGGTCTTCCCGCAGGTGGGCGGTGATGCCGTCGGCGCCGGCGCGTTCGGCGAGAATGGCGCAGGTGACAGGATCGGGTTCCACGTTGCCGCCGGTGGTGCGGCCGCTTTCGCGATAGCGCACCTGACGGAGCGTGGCACAGTGGTCGATGTTGACGCCGAGGAGGATCATGATGCGAACCGGGATGCTGGCATAAATTCCCCGGCCAGGAAACCAGGAAAATAGCGTTGCAGCTGCCGGGGTCTGCTTGCTGGCTTCCTGGCTCCCACCTGCAATCCTGCCGTGCCCACTTTGCGATCCAAACCGGAAAATCTGCTGCTCAACCTGGTCTGCAATATCGCGGCGCCAACGGCGATCCTCACCTGGCTGAGCGGCGCGCGGGGCCTGGGGCCGCGATGGGGCCTGCTGGTGGCGCTGGCTTTCCCGGTCGGCTACGGGGTGTATGACTTTATCGCCCGGCGGCGCTGGAATTTCATCTCGATCATCGGTTTTGCGAGCGTGCTGATCTCCGGCGGTTTCGGCCTGCTCCAGGTGGGCGGCCTCTGGTTCGCGGTGAAGGATGCGGCCATCCCCGGAATGATCGGCCTCGCGGTGCTGGCCTCCATGAAGGCGAAATCGCCGCTTGTCACCGAACTACTCTACAACCCGCAGGTGATCGAGGTGGAAAAGGTGGAC